>CAZZDF010000258.1:0-3190 GCA_964652915.1 uncultured Propionivibrio sp.
CGGAATCGGCGCCGTGGTGTATCTCGGATTGCTGGTGACCGTCGGCGCCTACGGCCTGTACAACTATGCCGTCAGCCAGATTCCAGCAAATCAGGCAGCGGCGTTCATCAATCTGATCCCGATTTTTACCCTGCTTCTGGCCGTTATATTGCTGGGCGAGACTTTGAACGCTCAACAAATCCTCGGGTCAACGCTGGTATTCGTCGGCGTTGCACTCAGCCAATGGCGAAGTGCAACGCCCCCTGTCAGCGCCGGTATTCTCGACTGAACAACGACAATGGCCTTAAAGCTTGATGACAATCAAAAGAAGGATTTCTGAAAGTTTCAAAAACAGGTATATTCAGGCCATGACCTCCGGCCAACCCTAGCGCAGACGATCATTGTGAACATCGCCCGCAAAAAATATCAGATGCACGCCGAGTTACTGGAAACCGGCACAACTTCCATTGAGCCGGGGACAGTCGATCACTCACAAACCATCGAAAGAGGACTGCATCGGATTGAGCGGATTTCTGCGGTCTATCTTGGCCAAATCGCCAAGCGGCTGGAGAATGGCCTTCAGATCACCTTCGATACGGCCGAGGCTGCAGTTTTAAGCGCTTGCGAAATGCAGCGACGCTGCGCGGCTTTGCGTGAGGTCACCCACGATCCGCTCGCGCTGCGCGTCGGCATTCATCAAGGCATCATGCTCGAGCGGGCCAAAGACCCGGCCGACAGCACGATAGAAATAGCCTCATTGCTGGCCATTACCGATGACGGGATCGTGATCTCCGGTGCCGTGGTCGCCTCCTTGAAGCCGGAACTGAAAAAGCTGGTTCATCCCATTAACGATTTTCCGCCCGAGGTCTCGGCGCACACCGTCGACTGGCGAGGAGAACTTCCCCACGCTTCCTATTGGGACAACTCCGAGTGGCCTTCCGACAGGGATAACAACCAGGACCGGCCTTACCTCTTGTTGCAGCACAATCTGAGCACGCTGAAAATTGGCCATGAACGTCCTATCGTTACCGTAGGCCGCAGCCCGCTTAACGGACTGGTTTTAGGCAATAACCTGGTTTCCCGGAACCATTGCCGCTTTGAAAGAAGCATCGACTGCATCACCATCACGGATACCAGTTCCAATGGCACTTTCATTACCCCCGAAAAGGGCAAGGAAGTGCGGGTTCTCAAGGCATCGATGATCCTTACGGAAAAAGGCATGATTTTTTTTGGGCGCGAATGCGGAGGAGACCGACGCGGCGGTGTCAAATACGAGGTGTTCAGCTAAGTCATGGAAAAGTTCGGCACTGCGCGGCTCGCCGACCATTTGCTGAGGTGCTTTCAGACACCAGTTCATAACTCTATGTGCAGTCCGATTTTGTATTCCTGATCGTTTGATGAAGAGAAGTCCCAAACCGCCAGTTTCCTTGCGCAAGAGTCTGCAAACCCGTGTGGGTGTGCTGGTCTCCTGTGCCGTGCTGCTTGTCGGCCTGGGCGGCGTTCTTTTCGGTTTCAAACCCTTGGTAGGACGCATGGCGGCCGATCAGTTCGCGGTTACCTCAACGCAGGTCGAAGCCAACTTGAACAGTGTTTTCCTGCCCGCCGAGAAGATTCTACGAATGAGTCACGGCTGGATCGGCGATGAGCCTCCCGATCTTGCCAACCCGGAAGCCTTTAACCGTTTGTTCCGACCGGTGCTTGAATCGCTTCCGGAAGCGACTTCGATCGTTGCCGGAACCTCATCCGGAGAAGGCTGGCTATTGCTGCAGATGCCCGAGGGGAAATGGCGAAACCGGATGACCGACCGTCAACGCTGGGGCGATCGCCACCTGTTCTTCGAGCATGACGCCAACGGTAAGGTAGAAAAATACTGGAAAACAGTCGATTACGATCCGCGCAAGCGCGCCTGGTACGAAGCCGCGATGATGGATACGAAATCGGTGCAATGGACCGAGCCGTATACTTTCTTCACCACCGGCGACCCGGGCATCACCGCTTCGACGCGAATCGCCCTGCGCGACGGTCGCGATTTCGTTATCGGCATGGATCTCATGCTGCGCGATTTGTCCACGCTGACGATGAACTCCAAGGTTGGCAAGCACGGGATGGCCTTGGTGCTGACCGAAGATTTGCGCGTGCTTGCCCTACCCTCCGCACCACCGGGCATCGACCGCAACGACTGGTTTGGCAACATCCTGAAGAAAAGCGAGGATTTAAAGCTTGGCCCGTTGAGCGACGCGCTGAACGAATGGCACCAACGCAACAAAGTGGTGCGCGACGGCGTATCGAGTTTCCACTCGAACGGTGAAACATGGTTGGCGCGCATGCAATCCTATCGTCTGGGAAAAACCCAATTCTGGGTGCTCACGCTGGCCCCGGAAGCCGATTTTGCTCCGGACTGGGCGCCTGCCGCCGGGCTCATGCTGATTGGGCTGATTCTGATGCTGTTTCTGGTGACCGTATTCGCCCGGCAGCAGGCCAAAAAAATCGTCCAGCCGCTGGAAGAACTGGCAATGGCCAGTGCCCGGATCGGACAGCTGGACTTTCAGAGCGAGGCGATCGCCAGTTCGGAAATCGAAGAAGTCGGAAGGCTGGCTTCTGCCTACGAAACCATGCGCGACATGCTGCAAAAGAACCAATCGCAGATCGCGACACAAAAGCAGGTGTTGCACGACAAGATTGAAGAGCTGCAGGCGGCAGAGAAGAAAATCAAGGAAAGCGAAGCCTATAACAAAGTTCTGTTTTCCGATTCCGGGATTGCGCTGGTGGTTCTTGATCCGCAAAGCGGGAAATTCACCGACTGTAACCAAGCCGCGGTCAATATCTATCGAATGGGCGATAAAGCGGCCTTGATCGGGCTGACTCCGGTTGAAATATCTCCCCCCGTCCAGTACGACGGAACCTCCACCTCCCAATGTGTCGAATCAAGAATTCAGCAGGCGCTGAAATACGGGTCGGTCATTTTTGAATGGCGCCATCTCCGGCCGGACGGAAGCGAATGGGATGCCGAAATCAACTTGATGTCGTTCCGCCATGGTAACCGCCTGCTGCTGCAATTTAGCGCCAGAGATATTACCGAAAGCAAGCGTATCGAAAACGAACTGATCCAGACCGAGCACTACCAACGCGCACTTCTGGAAAACTTCCCGTTTTCGGTCTGGCTCAAGGACAAAGAGAGCCGTTATCGCGCGGTCAACCAGCACATGGCCGA
>CAZZDF010000259.1:0-3185 GCA_964652915.1 uncultured Propionivibrio sp.
GTATTGACAGGTTTTTTGCGTGTCACCTGAAACAAATATTGGAAATAGCATGATCGAAGAGAACGACCAGTCGAATTACGACGAATCCAGCATTCAGCAGCTTGAAGGTCTGGAAGCCGTACGCAAAAGACCCGGAATGTACATTGGCGATACCTCGGACGGTACCGGTTTGCACCACATGGTGTTCGAGGTGGTCGATAACGCCATTGATGAAGCCTTGGCCGGTCATTGCGACGACATCGTGATCACCATTCATGCCGATAATTCGATCTCCGTTACCGATAATGGGCGTGGCATTCCGACGGGTATCAAGTTTGACGACAAGCATGAGCCCAAGCGTTCGGCAGCGGAGATTGTCATGTGCGTGCTGCACGCCGGCGGCAAGTTCAACCAGAATTCCTACAAGGTTTCCGGTGGTTTGCACGGAGTGGGGGTTTCCTGCGTCAATGCGCTATCCAAGTGGTTGCGTTTGACTATCCGGCGGGACGGAAAAAAGCACCTGCTGGAGTTCAATCGGGGTGTTCCGGTCAATCGCCTGATCGAAATCCAAAAGGGAGTGGAAGTCTCGCCGCTCCGGATCGTCGGCGATACCGAAAAGCGCGGAACCGAAGTGCATTTCATGGCCGATGAAGAAATTTTCGGACAGGGTCAAATCGAGTTTCACCACGAGATTATCGCCAAGCGACTCCGTGAGCTGTCTTTCCTGAACAACGGCGTAAAGATTCGCCTGATTGATCAACGAACCGGCAAGGAAGAAGATTTTGCCTTCCTCGGCGGCGTCAAAGGTTTTGTCGAATACATCAATCGTTCAAAGTCCGTTTTGCATCCCAATATCTTTCATTCCACCGGCGAATCGACAACGCCTAACGGCGTGATTAGCGTCGATGTGGCCATGCAGTGGAACGACAGCTACGCCGAACAGGTTCTGTGTTTTACCAACAACATCCCGCAAGCCGATGGTGGAACGCACATGACCGGCTTGCGTGCGGCGATGACGCGGGTGTTGAACAAATACATCGAAGAAAATGAAATCGCCAAGAAGGCCAAGGTTGATATCACTGGCGACGATATGCGCGAAGGGTTGGCCTGCGTGCTGTCGGTGAAGATGCCTGACCCGAAGTTTGCGTCGCAGACCAAGATGAAGCTGGTTTCGTCGGAAGCTCGGCCAGCAGTCGAGGAAGTGGTCGCTGCCCGCTTGTCCGAGTTCTTGCAGGAACGTCCGCTGGATGCCAAGGTGATTACCGGCAAGATCGTCGAAGCGGCCAGAGCACGCGATGCCGCCCGCAAGGCGCGCGAAATGACGCGTCGCAAGGGGTTGCTTGACGGCGTTGGTTTGCCTGGAAAACTCGCGGATTGTCAGGAAAAAGACCCGGCTCTGTGCGAACTCTATCTGGTCGAGGGTGATTCCGCCGGCGGTTCGGCCAAGCAAGGACGCGACCGCAAGTTTCAGGCAATTTTGCCGCTTAAGGGAAAGATTCTCAACGTCGAGAAGGCGCGTTTCGACAAGCTGATTTCGTCGCAGGAAATTGCGACCTTGATTACCGCCCTCGGGACGGGTATTGGCAAGGACGAATACAAACCGGAGAAGCTGCGTTATCACCGTCTGATCATCATGACCGATGCCGACGTGGATGGTGCGCACATCCGTACTCTGCTGCTGACCTTCTTCTACCGGCAAATGCCGGAACTCGTTGAGGGCGGGCACATCTACATCGCCCAGCCTCCGCTCTACAAGGTCAAACATGGCAAGACCGAGCGTTACATCAAGGACGACCAAGCGCTTAACCAGTTCCTGCTTGGCTTGGCGCTTGAGGATTCCGTGTTGATGCCGAAAGCCGGAGCGCCGGAGATTTCCGGTGCCGCGCTCGAAGAACTGGCGCGCGAGTATTTGCTGGCCGAGACAGTAATCAACCGGCTCTCGCATCTGATCAACCCGCAGGTATTGCATGCCCTGATCGACGCCAACCTTTCCATCGAGCTCAATGACGAGGCGTCAGCACATGCTAGCGCCAATGCTCTGATGAGGGCCATCGGCAGCAAGATCGACGTGCAGATCTTCGCCCGCTATAACGAAGCCTTGGAGCGCTGGCAGCTGCGCATCGAGAAGATGCACCACGGTAACCTCAAGGTCGGCATCATCGACGAAGATTTGCTGGTCAGCGGTGATTACGTTCAACTGCGCAAGACCGCCGAAATCCTTGCCGGTTTGTATGGCCCGGGCGGTTTCGTGACCCGTGGCGATAAGAAACAGCCGGTGGCCAGTTTCGCCGAAACGATGAACTGGCTGCTCAGTGAAGTCGAGCGCGGGATCAGCAAGCAGCGCTACAAAGGACTGGGCGAAATGAATCCCGAACAGCTTTGGGAAACAACGATGGATCCCAAGGTCCGGCGTTTGCTGAAAGTACAGATCGAAGATGCCATCAGCGCCGACGAGATGTTTACGACCTTGATGGGCGAACTGGTCGAACCGCGCCGCAACTTCATCGAAACCAACGCCTTGGCAGCACGCAATATCGACGTTTGAAGTTCTCTGACCATTTTCCGGTAGGTGCTGCGAAGAGGCCGTCAAGGCCTCTTCGTTCTTTCCACGGAACGGTAGTTCTCTCATGACGCCGACGGCTCTCGATATTCTGAACCGCGTTTTCGGCTATCCGGAGTTTCGCGGGCATCAGGCCGAGGTGATCGATCATGTCAGTGCCGGTGGCGATGCGCTGGTGTTGATGCCGACCGGTGGCGGCAAGTCACTGTGCTTCCAGATTCCGGCCTTGCTGCGGCCAGGGGTCGGAATCGTTGTCTCGCCGCTGATTGCGCTGATGCAGGATCAGGTCGATGCTTTGTTGCAAGCCGGAATTCGCGCCGCCTTTTTGAATTCCACGCTGGATTTCGCGGCGATGGTCGAGACCGAGCGCCGCTTGATGCGCGGTGATCTTGATCTGGTTTATGTTGCCCCGGAGCGTTTGCTGACCGAGCGCTTTCTCGGGTTGATGGATCAGCTTGATGCGCGTGGGCAGATCGCCCTGTTTGCAATTGACGAAGCGCACTGTGTTTCCCAGTGGGGACACGATTTCCGTCCCGAGTACATTCAGCTTTCGGCTTTGCACGAACGCTACCCGCACGTCCCGCGCGTGGCATTGACGGCCACTGCCGATGAGCTGACGCGGCAGGAAATCATCACCCGCCTCGGG
>CAZZDF010000260.1:0-3181 GCA_964652915.1 uncultured Propionivibrio sp.
AAGTCTTTGATTACTATCGGTGCTCGGTGTTGGGCGTGCTCGACGTGCCGCGTACGGAAACCGGTAGTTACGGCATCGTCAAGTCGACCAGCGTGGCCGAGCGCATTGAACGAATCGAAAGTATTGTCGAGAAACCCAAACCCGAGGATGCACCCTCGACTTTGGGGGTTGTCGGGCGTTATATTTTGACGCCAAGAATTTTTCATCATTTACAGAATGTGAAGCAGGGTTCCGGCGGCGAGATACAACTCACCGACGGTATTGCATCGCTGCTTCTGGAAGAACAAGTACTGGCCCATCGTTACGTTGGAAGACGCTTTGATTGTGGTTCCAAGCTGGGCTACTTGCAGGCAACTGTTGATTTCGGCCGGCGGCATCCGGAAGTTGGAGCCGCTTTTACAAACTATCTGAAAAATCAGGAATCGCTATGACACAGATGCAATATGCGAAGGACGTCCTTGCTTCGGCAGAAATCCTTTTTTCGGCCGAAGAGGTTGATAAAGCCGTGACTCGTGTCGCGCAGGAAATTACCGAGAAACTCGGCGACACCGTTCCTTTGCTGTTATGCGTAATGACCGGCGGCGTGCCTTTCGCTGCGGACTTGATGGCGAAACTGAATTTCCCGCTTGAGTTCGATTACCTGCATGTGACGCGTTATGGCCAGGAGACTTCTGGTGGCGCATTGTCGTGGCGTTCGGCGCCGTGGACTTCGGTCAAGGATAGAACCGTGATCGTCCTCGACGATATTCTCGATGAAGGCGTGACGCTGGCGGCGATTGTCGACCGGGTCATGGAGCTTGGCGCAAAAGCTTGCTACACCGCCGTGGCGACCGACAAGCAAAACGGTAAGCAGAAGCCGCTCAAGGCTGATTTTGTCGCCTTGAGTGTGGAAGATCGCTTCCTCTTTGGTTACGGTATGGATGTTCGTGGCTTGTGGCGGAATCTGCCGGCCATTTATGCGATGAAGGAAGAGTAGCAGGATGCTGGCTGTCATCGGAGGAAGCAGCCTGTCGCAACTGGCCGGGCTGGATGTGTCGCATCGCGAGGTGTTGCGTACGCCTTACGGCGAGCCTTCAGGGGCTATTACGTTTGGTCAGATGTTCGGCCGGCCCATGGCCTTTTTGGGACGCAACGGTTACGGTCATACCATCCTGCCCCATGAGGTGAACTACCGGGCGAACATCTGGGCACTCAGCAAACGAGGGGCGGTTGGAATCATTTCAGTGGCTTCGGTTGGCGGTATTCGGGCGGATCTGAAGCCCGGCGATGTTGTCATTCCGCATCAGATCATCGACTATACCTGGGGTCGAAAATCCACTTTCTTCGAGGGCCAGGATTGTGGGGTTACCCACGTCGATTTCACTGAGCCTTACGATGCCAATTTGCGCCGGCGGTTGGTTGAGGCGGCGCACGAAGTAGGGGTTCCGGTGAGTGATTCAGCGGTTTATGCCGTTACGCAGGGGCCGCGTCTCGAAACGGCGGCCGAAATCGATCGTTTGGAACGCGATGGTGCCGATATAGTGGGCATGACCGCGATGCCAGAAGCCGCACTGGCGCGCGAATTGGGCGTGCCTTATGTGTCGGTCAGCGTTGTGGCCAACCATGCGGCCGGGCGAGGCGAAAGTCGACATTCCATCTCCTTTGATTCGATTCAGGCTGTTTTGCAAGGGTCGATGGGCGGGGTGCGGAGCATCATCGAAAAGATGGTAGAGCGTGGCGATTAGGCCGGTTCTCAAGATGGGCGATGCGCGCCTGTGGCAACGGGCGCAGCCGGTAAGGTCGTTTGATACACCGGAATTACACGCGCTGATTGCCGACATGGAAGAGACCATGCTTCATCTTGACGGCGTAGGCTTGGCCGCGCCGCAAATCGGCATCGGGCTGCGGATTGTCATCTTTGGTTTCAGAGAGAGTCCGCGTTATCCGGATGCCGATAGTGTGCCCTATACGGTACTGATCAACCCGGTGTTGGCGCCGCTCTCGGATGAGACCGAAGACAGCTGGGAGGGTTGTCTTTCAGTTCCCGGAATGAGAGGGCTTGTGCCGCGCTGGCGGTCTTTGCGCTACACCGGTGTCGATCAGTTTGGAAAACCGGTCGAGCGTTCGGTCGAGGGGTTTCATGCCCGCGTCGTGCAACATGAATGCGACCATCTCGACGGGATTCTTTATCCGATGCGCATCGATGATCTACGGCAGTTTGGTTTTTCCGACGTGCTGTTTCCAGAAGAGGTCGATTTGCCACCGGAGTAGGTCTGCGTTAGTGTTTCAGCCGGTTGACAAGCTCTGTTTCCAGCTTGATCCGGTTCGCGCTTTCGCTTAAATCTCCGCCGGTGATCAGGAATGTATCCTCGATACGCTCGCCCAGCGTGACAATCTTCGCCGTGTGCAGGTTGGCGCCGTGCGCGGCCAGAGTCATGGCGACGGTGTAGAGCAGACCCGTGCGGTCGGCGGCAGTAACCGACAAAACGAAATAAACGCCCTTCTCGTCCGGCTGAATGGTCACTGTCGGCTGAATCGGGAAGTGTTTGACGCGGCGCGAAACTCGGCGACTGGCGGGGGCTTCGGGCTTGTCGCAACGAGTCAGACGGTCTGAAAGCTCGTGTTCAATGTACTGGATCAGTTCGCGATCGTTGTCGCGACCACTGACATCGAGCAGCTTGAAACTGTCGAGCGCATATCCATGGCGTGTCGTGTGGATTTTGGCGTCCATGATATTGAATCCGGCGCGGCTGAAAAAACCGACGATGCGGGCAAACAGATCGGCCTTGTCGCGGGTGTAGGCCATTACTTCGATGCCGCCGCCTTGCGGACTCATGCGCGCTTTGACCACCGGCTCTTGGCTGTCGATGCGGTAGTGTAAGGCGCGGGTGTGCCAGGCGATTTCTTCTCCGGTATGGCGCAGGAAATAGACACTATCGAGCTGATTCCACAGGCTTTCATGCGCGTTTTCGGGTAGCGCGAAATAGCGCAACAGGCGCAGCGCTTCTTCTTGTCGTTCCTGAATCACGCCTTGAGCCATTGGTGCTTGCCCTCCTGAGCGGAGTAATCTCAAGGTTTGCTTGAACAAGTCCTCAAGCAATTGATTCTTCCAGGAATTCCATACTTTGGGGCTGGTGGCGCGAATGTCCGCGACGGTAAACAGATAGAGCGCGGTCAGATGGCGTTCGTCACGTACGGCTGT
>CAZZDF010000261.1:0-3179 GCA_964652915.1 uncultured Propionivibrio sp.
GCGCCAAGGACATGAGCGCCAAGTTCCCGAATATCGTGGTGCAAAACACCTGATTTACTGCTCGGGCAACAAAAGTCCAAAGCAATTCCCCACAATTGCCCGTAAACCGTAAAATACGCGCCTTTATTAACGGTTTGCGGGTAATTAGCGATGTCCATCAAATGTGATAAGTGGATCCGCCGCATGGCGGAGCAGCACGGCATGATCGAGCCTTTCGAGCCGGGTCAGGTGCGCGAGATCGACGGGCGGCGGATTGTTTCCTACGGCACGTCGAGTTACGGCTACGACATTCGCTGTTCGGACGAATTCAAGCTGTTTACCAACATCAATTCGACCATCGTTGATCCGAAGAATTTCGACCCGAATTCGTTTGTCGAGGTCAAGAACGATTTTTGCATCATCCCGCCGAATTCCTTTGCGCTGGCGCGTACCGTCGAGTACTTCCGCATTCCGCGCAGCGTGATGACCGTTTGCCTCGGCAAGAGCACCTATGCGCGTTGCGGCATCATCGTCAACGTCACGCCTTTCGAGCCGGAATGGGAGGGCTATGTGACGCTGGAGTTCTCCAACACCACGCCGCTTCCCGCCAAGATTTACGCGAACGAGGGCGTGGCGCAGGTGCTGTTCTTCGAAGGCGATCAAGAATGTGAGACTTCGTACCGCGATCGCGGCGGTAAATATCAAGGGCAGGTCGGCGTGACACTGCCCAAGATGTAGTTCGAGTTCAACCGTTTCAACACCAGGCCGCCAAAGGCACTAAGGGGTACCAAGTAATCGCTTTTCTTGGTGCTTTTGGGTGTCTTTTGTGTCCTGAGGGTTTGCTTTTATTCGGAGTCGGCCATGCATTTTCATTTCCCCGTCATCATCATCGACGAAGATTTCCGTTCGGAGAACGCTTCAGGTCTGGGCATTCGCGCGCTGGCCGACGCGATCAAGGAAGAAGGATTTGAAGTGCTGGGGGTCACCAGTTACGGCGACCTCACCTCCTTTGCCCAGCAGCAGAGCCGTGCATCGGCGTTCATCCTGTCGATCGACGACGAGGAGTTCAGTGCCGAAGAAGCGGCAGGGACAATCGCCGAATTGCGCTCGTTTGTGAAGGAGATCCGCTGTCGCAACGAGGAGATTCCGATCTTTTTGTACGGTGAAACGCGCACCTCGCGTCACATCCCGAACGACGTTTTGCGTGAGTTGCACGGCTTCATCCACATGTTTGAGGATACCCCGGAGTTCATCGGCCGCTATGTCGTGCGCGAGGCCAAGTCTTATCTGAAGAGCGTGCCGCCGCCCTTCTTCCGGGCACTGACGCACTATGCTTCGGACGGCTCGTATTCATGGCACTGCCCGGGGCACTCCGGCGGCGTGGCCTTCCTGAAGAGTACCGTCGGCCAGATGTTCCATCAGTTCTTTGGCGAGAACATGCTGCGCGCCGACGTCTGTAATGCCGTCGAAGAGCTCGGGCAACTGCTTGATCACACCGGTCCGGTGGCCGCCTCGGAACGCAACGCGGCGCGCATTTTCAACGCCGATCACCTGTTTTTCGTCACCAACGGCACCTCGACGTCGAACAAGATCGTCTGGCACTCGACGGTGGCGCCGGGCGACATCGTGGTGGTCGACCGCAACTGCCACAAGTCGATCCTGCATTCGATCATCATGACCGGGGCCATCCCGGTGTTTTTGATGCCGACGCGCAATCATTTCGGCATCATCGGTCCGATTCCGAAAGACGAATTCCGCTGGGAAAACATCAAGAAGAAGATCGACGCGCATCCCTTTGCCCGTGACGTGAATGCAAAGCCGCGGGTACTGACCATCACCCAGAGCACCTACGACGGCATTCTCTATAACGTCGAAGAAATCAAGGAGATGCTCGACGGCAAGATTGGCACCCTGCATTTCGACGAGGCCTGGTTGCCGCATGCCGCGTTCCATGATTTTTACGGCGATTATCACGCCATCGGCGCCGATCGTCCGCGCTGCAAGGAGTCGATGGTCTTCTCGACGCAATCGACGCACAAGTTGTTGGCGGGTCTGTCGCAGGCCTCGCAGATTCTGGTGCAGAACTCGGAAGATCGGGAACTCGACCGCGATATCTTCAACGAAGCCTATCTGATGCATACCTCGACCTCGCCGCAGTACGCCATCATCGCTTCCTGCGACGTGGCGGCGGCGATGATGGAGGCGCCGGCGGGTACCGCGCTGGTCGAGGAATCGATTGCCGAAGCGCTCGATTTCCGTCGCGCCATGCGCAAGGTTGACGAGGAGTGGGGCGCCGACTGGTGGTTCAAGGTCTGGGGGCCGGACGATCTCTCCGAGGAAGGTATCGAGGAGCGCGACGCGTGGATGCTGAAACCGGGTGAGCGCTGGCACGGCTTTGGCAAGCTGGCCGATGGTTTCAACATGCTCGACCCGATCAAGGCCACGATCATCACCCCGGGGCTTGATGTCGACGGCGATTTTGCCGAAGGCTATGGCATCCCGGCGGCGATTGTTACCAAGTATCTGGCCGAGCACGGCGTCATCGTCGAGAAGTGCGGCCTTTATTCGTTCTTCATCATGTTCACCATTGGTATCACCAAAGGCCGCTGGAACTCGATGGTCACCGAACTGCAACAGTTCAAGGATGACTACGACAAGAACCAGCCCTTGTGGAAAGTGCTGCCGGAATTCGTTGCCAAGCATCCGATCTACGAGCACATGGGTCTGCGCGACCTTTGCCACGTCATCCACGGCGTCTATGCGCAGAACGATGTGGCCCGCCTGACCACCGAAATGTATCTTTCCGACATGGTTCCGGCGATGCGTCCGGCCGATGCTTTCGCCAAGATGGCGCACCGTGAAATCGACCGCGTGCCGATCGACGAGCTCGAAGGGCGCATCACCAGCATCCTGCTCACGCCTTATCCACCGGGCATTCCCTTGTTGATCCCCGGCGAGCGGTTTAATGCGACGATCGTTCGCTACCTGCAATTTGCTCGTTTCTTCAATGAGCAGTTCCCCGGCTTCGAGACCGACATCCACGGCCTGGTGAAGACCGAGGTAAACGGCAAGGCGGCCTACTTCGTGGATTGCGTGCGCTGAACTGTGGGTAGCCTCTAAAGAATAACGGCGGCCTCGGCCGCCGTCAGGCTGCTGACAAAGCCTCCAAGAGATTGGGGGCTTTGTTGTATCTTGGGCGT
>CAZZDF010000262.1:0-3151 GCA_964652915.1 uncultured Propionivibrio sp.
CCGCCTACTTGGAGACCGCTTTGCAATTACAGGAGATTTGATGCTCCGGCCCTGAATACTGAGCATTACCACGATTCATAAATCGCTCGTTCATGGTTAAATCTCACATCGACATTTTCCAGACTAACGCCATGGCATCGATTCAGCTCTACCGCACAGCCGAGATCCGCCGTATCGAAAGCGAAGCAGCCGCGCAGCCACTGATGCAGCGTGCCGGGCGAGCGGCGGCTGAACTGGCCATGGCGATTTGCCGGGATCGCCATGCGCCGGTCCTGATCCTTGCCGGCCCCGGCAATAATGGCGGAGATGCGTTTGAAGTTGCATTTCTCTTGCACGGCCATTTTTTCGATACAACCGTAGTCTTTGCTGGCGATGCCGACAAGCTGCCGGCTGACGCCGCGGAGGCTTACCGGCGTTTCACCAGCGCCGGCGGCACAACGCGTCCTTCGATCCCTGCTGATTCTGAGACCGACTCTTGGTCATTGATTGTCGACGGTCTGTTTGGCATTGGCCTCACGCGCGACATTTCTGGGCCTTATGCCGAACTGATTACCCAAGCCAACGCATTGGCCGCGCGCCACCAATGCCCCTTGCTTGCACTGGATTGCCCGAGCGGTCTGGATGCCGACACTGGCCGCACCCACGGCACGGCCATCCGCGCCAGTCACACCATCACCTTCATCGGAGCAAAGCCGGGGCTATTCACTGCGGACGGCCCGGATTGTTGCGGCGAAATCATCATCGCTCCGCTCGATCTCTCACCGGAACTTGTGGCCAAAGAGTGTGGCCGCATTGTTGCGCCGGAGCTATTTGGTACACAACTCCACCCCCGCCGGCGCAACAGCCATAAAGGCCACCACGGCAATGCCGGAATCATCGGCGGCGCACCGGGCATGTTGGGCGCGGCCATCCTCGCCGCACGGGCGGCGCTACGCCTGGGTAGCGGCCGGGTTTACCTCGGCCTGCTCGACGCACAGGCACCCGCGCTGGATATTCAACAACCTGAACTGATGTTCAGAACGGCGGACGATTTACTCGCCGGCCAACTCACCGTCCTGGCTTGCGGCCCCGGCATGGGAACCAGCGACAACGCGCGGCGACTTCTCGACGCCGCCTGCAAACTTGCTCTACCTCTGGTGCTCGACGCCGACGCGCTAAACCTGATCGCCACCGACCACTCGCTGCAAACCGGGCTTTCGACGCGCGCAGCACCGACCCTGCTCACGCCGCACCCGGCCGAAGCAGCAAGATTACTGAACAGCTCGGTCGCCGCCATTCAGGCCGACCGCCTTAGTCATGCCTTACTGCTGGCGAAGCGATACAACGCCTTTGTCGCACTCAAGGGATGCGGCACGCTGATCGTCTCGCCAGATCAGCAGTGGTTCATCAATACCAGCGGCAACCCGGGGCTGGCGACAGCGGGCAGTGGCGACGTGCTGACCGGCATCATCACGGCGCTGCTCTCTCAGGGCTGGCCACCACAGGAGGCGCTGCTGGCGGCGGTGCATCTGCATGGCCATGCTGCGGATGATCTCGTTGCTCAAGGCCAAGGCCCATTCGGCCTGACGGCCGGCGAACTGATCGACAGCGCCCGTGCCGGCCTCAACCGATGGATTTCGCCACGCTAAAAACGTCGTAATAACGCATCTTGAAGAGCGAAATACACGACGGCCATGATTTTTCGCTAGAAGGTGACGCAAGGTGGTATACGACGCCCCGGTTCCACCTTACAATTAGCAAAATTACTTGTTGACGATGCTCTGATCAAAGTTATAACCTCAGTTCGTAGCAGTGAGGGGGAGGCCGGTGGTAACGGATTCCTCAACATTCTGGAATTGGTGGTCGGCAGCGAAGCAAACTGTCATTTCCGACCGCCCACAACAATTTGTAAACGAATGCCATCCGCTCCAGGGGAGAGACGATCATGAAGATAAACGAAGCAGTTGCCGGCATGAGGAAGAATTCCTTTACCCGACCTGTTTTTGGCTGTTGTGCCGCGATCCTTTTGCTGGCGGCCGGCTCGGCGCAAGCCGTATCAACCCTCGACAAAGTTGCCCAGAGCGGCGTGATCACCGTCGGTTATCAGGACGCCCCCCCGTTTTCCTACCTCGACGACGCAAAGAACCCCATCGGCTATTCGATCGACCTGTGCATGAAGGTCATTGAAGCCGTCAAGCGTGAAGCCCGGCGTCTGGATCTGACCATCAAATATGTTCAGGTCACCCCAAGCAACAACCTCGCCGCCATCGCCGATGGCGAAGTCGACCTCGAATGTGCCAACACAGCCAACACGCTGGACAAGCGCAAGAAAGTCGCTTTCACCATTCCCACCTTCATTTCCTCAACACGCCTGATGACCAATCGGAGCAGCAACATCAATTCCGTTTTCGATCTGTCGCGTTCCAAGCTGTCGGTGCTGACGGTCAAGGGTTCGCGTGGCGACAAGATTTTCCAAAGCATGAAGACTGACGGAATCCTGAAGAACAAGCACGTGGTGGTCGAAGACTATAAAGGCGCTTATGCCGCGCTCGAAGGCAACAAAGCCGAAGCCTTCATCATGGACGACGTGACGCTTTACAGCATGCGTGCCGCATCCAAGACTCCCGACAACTACGTCATTACGCGCGACCCGATGAGTATCGACTCGTTATCCATCGTGTTCCGGAAAGGCGATGCCGCATTCAAGAAAATGGTCGATGCGGAAGTCGCACGGGTTATTTCGCAAGGCGAGATCGGCGGGATTTACAAAAAATGGTTCGAATCGCCCATCCCGCCCAGCCAGGTTAATCTGAAGCTGCCCATGCCGTACATGATGCGTGACTCGTTCAGAACCCCGACCGACTGGGTTCCGGACTGATCTCCATCGCGAATGTTCAACGCCGCAAACAACAACGGAGCCAATTGGCTCCGTTGTTGTTTGCGGCAAAGCAATTAATAAATCCGAACGCTGTCACCAACCCGAGCGGAGGACTTTTTCAGCCCAGAACAAGGACGTGACTGTTTTGGCGTCACTGATTTCTCCCGAACGAACCGCATACAAGGCCTCGTCCAGCCCCAAGCTCAGCAACTCCAGAAACTCGCCGTGATCGAGCTGCTGCCCTTTATCCTGCGTCAAACCCTGTGCCAGAAAAATCTCGATGCGTTCGTTGGA
>CAZZDF010000263.1:0-3149 GCA_964652915.1 uncultured Propionivibrio sp.
ATTACGATTATTTCATCGCCGCCCCCGAATGGCTCAACTCCCGGCTCAACGAACTGCGCAAACTTCAAAGCCGGGAAGCCATCGAGCGCTGGAAAGATTACGTCAAGAATGCGCAATGGTCAGAGCTGGTCCGAGAACTCCTCGAGCAACATTACGACCCGCTCTACCGCCAGTCGCAAAACCGCAACTTCAGCGGCATGAGCACCTCGACAACGCTCACCTCCGACGACCTCAGCCCATCAGGCATCAATGCGCTGGCCAACCGGATCAGCAGCTGCGACTGACTTCCCAAAACGCGAAAACAAAACCGGGGAAACCGCTGCGCTCGACTAATGCTCCAGCGCCTTCAAGAGCGTGGAAAAAAACACGTCGGGCATAAAAGGCTTGGCAATAAAGTCATTCATCCCGGCCTCCTGACAACGCGCACGGTCTTCGACGAAAGCATTGGCCGTCATGGCCAACACCGGCAGATTCTGGCGCTCAGGCATGGCGCGAATCTGCCGGCAGGCCTCCAGCCCGTCCATGTTCGGCATCTGCATGTCCATGAAAACGGCGGCGTATTCGACTTCAGCGACTTTCCGAACCGCTTGCAGCCCGTCATGGGCAGTATCCACAACAAAACCAAGATCCTTGAGCAATAACGAGGCCACCTCTAAGTTAAGCGGTTCATCATCGACCACCAGGATACGGCGGCCGGCATGACGCTCACGAAGCGTCTGCTCAACTTCCGAAAATACGGGTTGAAGCGGAACGCCCTGCCCCTCACCTCGGGTCAAGCGGGCGGTAAACCAGAAAGTGCTGCCAACACCCGGCGTACTCTCGAAACCCGCCTCACCGCCCATCAGTTCAGCCAGTCGTTGGGTGATGGCCAGACCCAGACCGGTCCCGCCAAAGCGCCGCGTCGTCGAGCTATCCGCCTGCGAAAATGCCGAAAACAAGCGCGACTGAGCTTCTTGAGGAATACCGATGCCGGAATCTTCAACCTCAAAGCGCAGCAATGCTGAATTGCTCCCCTGGGTAAGTACCAACACCCGTACCTTGATTCCGCCTTGCTCGGTAAACTTGAGGGCATTGCCGACGTAGTTGATCAAGGCCTGCTGCAAGCGTGTTGCGTCGCCTTGCCACTCCTGCGACTCCAACGCCTTATCCATGGACAAGTGCAATTCAAGCCCCTTGGCTTGCACGCGCGCCAGGAACATCGACTGAATATTGCCCAGAATACGCTTGATATCGACCAGCGCTTCTTCCAGCACGATGCTGCCGGCTTCGATCTTGGACAAATCAAGAATATCGTTGATGGTGTTGAGCAGGTGATCGGCAGATGCATCAATCTTGTCCAGCCGTTCGGCCTGAACAGGCGTCACATCACCACGCCGCAGAATGTGTGTCATGCCGATGATGCCATTGAGCGGCGTCCGGATCTCATGGCTCATGTTGGCCAGGAAGGTACTCTTGGCCCGGCTGGCTGCTTCAGCGGTTTCCTTGGCCAGCGCCAACTCGCGGGTGCGCAGGCTGACCAGTTCTTCGAGGTGAATCCGATGCTGCTCAAGCTCCGCTTCGGCAGCCCTTTGCTCCGTCACATCGCGAGTGATCGCAATCACCCGATTCCCGATCAGGGACGCGATACGCGCCTCGAAGTACATATCCCGTCCGCTCAGGTTGATCGTGTAATTCACCGTTTGTACCTTTTTCGAAAGCACAGCGGCGGAAAACGCGCAAAGCAACTGATCGGCGATGTTTTTGGGCATAACATCATGCAGTTTCCGATGCAGGAAAAACTCCGGCGGGGCGATCAGCAAAGCCGGATCTGAAACATGACAATCGAGATACTCGCCGTCCTGGCTACAAATGAAAATCAGATCGGGAATCGCGCTAATCAAGGCCTGGTTGTTGGCCTCGCTTTCGCGCAGCGCCATTTCTGCGCGCCGACGCTCAGAGACATCTCTGAAAGAGCAAAACAGACTGCGATCAGGCAACAAGGCACCGTTCAACTCGACCGGAACCGGATAGCCCTCACGATGCTTCAACCACATCTCACAACGCAAGGCCCCTTGCGCAAGCAGCTTCTGAAACGCGGCCTCGTTATCGGCGGCATTCGCGCTTGGGGCGATATCATCCAGAGTCATCCGCAACAATTGCTCCTGAGCATAACCGAGCAACTGCGTGGCCGACTGATTGGCGTAATTGAAACACCGATAACGATCGGCAATCAGGATCGCATCGGCGGCCCCCTCAAGAATGCTCGATAACTTGGCTTCATTCTGTTTCAGGCTCGATTCGCGCTCCAGCACCGAATTGGCCATGCGCTGCATAGTCAGCGAAAGTTCATCGATTTCAGTAATGCGAAAACGCGGGATCACCTTGCCGTAATAGCCATTGGCAACGGCTTGCATATGCTCGTTAAAGCCATCAATGCGCTTCTTCAGCACACGCGCCAGTAAAAACGCCACCGCCAAAGCCACCAGCAGGGAAAAAACGGCGCTGAAAACCCAAGCCATCAGCAAGGTACGCTGCGTGGCAAATGCCACGGCCTTGGGCTGAACCGCCAGAACCTCCCATCCCAGCTCACGAATCAATGTGGCTGCGCCAACATAATCGACGCCATTGCTGGCAAATTCGCCAAAGACCTCTTTACCCTCGAGCGCCTTGGAAACCAGCGCGTTGTTGTTGAAGCGCTCAATCATTCCTTGTTCATTGGCCGTGTGGGCAATGACCGAGCCTTGGCGATCCACCACCATGACCCGAAGTCCTCGTTCTTTGGCCACCCCGCCAACATAGGCCGATAGGCGCTCCAGACTCATTTCGCCGACCATCACATAGTTGTGATAGGGAACAGCCACGGCAACCGCCATTTCACCTCTGGAAGATAAAAAAGTGTCGGACCAGACCGCCTCCTTCGCCTCTCGCGCTCGCCCAACGTAAGCCCGCCCGGAAAAATCCAGACCGATGAAATTGGCTCGGGTCGGCGCGTCATGACTATGCACCCCGGCCTGAACCACCCGCAGATGGTCATCGAGCAAGTACAGCCCTTCAAGTTCCGCATCGGCAATCACCATCGTATCCAGCGTTTCGCGAAGACGGCTATCCGTCGGCGACGAGGAAACGATGCTCTGTACCACCCTTTCGATGCTCGCGGCCTTCCCGAGAAG
>CAZZDF010000264.1:0-3135 GCA_964652915.1 uncultured Propionivibrio sp.
GCGCCCGAGGTCGATGGCGTGGTGGCGCTGCGTCAGGCCGGTTCGACACTCAAGCCCTTCTTGTATGAGCTGGCCTTCGAGCGTCGCGATCTGACCGCGGCTTCGCTGATCGACGACTCTCCGCTGGCGATTACGACCGGGAGCGGCTTGTATGTGCCGCAAAATTATTCGCCGGATTATCGCGGCTGGGTGAGTGCGCGCATGGCTTTGGGCGGTTCGCTCAATGTTCCGGCGGTGCGTACCTTGGTGCGCATCGGCCCGGATAACTTTCGCGACCGTTTGTATGATTTCGGCTTCAAGAGTCTGACCGAGAACGGCGATTACTACGGTTTCAGTCTGGCGCTCGGTTCGGCGGATGTGTCCTTGCTGATGTTGGCCAATGCCTATCGCACCCTGGCCAACGGCGGTGAGTGGTCGCCCTTGCGGTTGACGGTTGACGGTGAGCGCAAGCCTTGTAGCGACGGCGGTTGTCGTGGGGTCTTCTCCGGCGATGCAAAACGTGTGGCGGCGGCGGCCCCGGTGTTTGTCGTTGGGGATATTCTGTCCGATCGCTCGGCGCGGGTTGGTACCTTTGGGTTGGAATCATGGTTGGCGACGCCTTACTGGAGTGCGGCTAAAACCGGCACCAGCAAGGATATGCGTGATAACTGGTGTGTCGGTTATTCGACGCGCTATACCGTCGCTGTCTGGGTAGGCAACGCGGCGGGCGAGGCGATGCACGATGTTTCCGGTGTTTCCGGGGCAGCGCCTGTGTGGCGTGAGGTGATGGACTGGTTGCATCGTGGCCGGGGCAAAGCGTCTGGTATACCTTTGGTGCCAGCAGGCGTGACGAAACAGGCGATCCGTTTTGAGCCGCCGGAAAAAATCAAGGAAGCATCACGCCAGGAATGGTTTTTGGCCGGAACCGGAATGCGTGTGGTGCATCTGGCGGAAAACAAGGCCTTGGCGCATATCGCCTATCCGGGGCAGGGAACGATCATTGCGCTCGATCCGGATATTCCGCCTGAGCGGCAGCGTGTGGCCTTGCAGCTTTCCGGCCAGGCGGCTGCCGGCTGGCAATGGCGAATCGACAGCAAGCCTCTGGGGTTGGCTGCCAGGGAGGTGCTGTGGCGCCCGCTGCCCGGCCGGCATCGCTTGGCTTTGCTGGATGCCAGAGGCGTTGAACTGGAAGCCGTCGACTTCGAGGTGCGGGCGCTCAAGGGCAAGTCGGCAAAAAAATAAACTGAGTTGGAAGCGTAGGGATGTATTGCGATTACGTATCTTTCTTTTATTTTTGAGAGTAAAGGTATAGAGTTCGCAGCGCCAAACAATTCAGGGGAGGTTACGCATGCAGGACAAGCTTGTTGATGTGGCCGAGGCCAGAGCGCGTTTGCTCAAGGCGATGGGCGAGTATTCGGAAGAGTACCCCGAGCAGATCGAACGGCAATTTCCGCATATCCTGGCCAAGATCGTCGATCTTTGGGGTAGTCAGGAGTTGGTTGCTTATCTGGAAAAGCTGATGTTTACCGACCGCGAGGGGCGTCAGGGATTCCCGCCTGAGGTGGCTTCAGAGATGTTCAGGCTGTTCAATCTGCAATCGAGCCTCGGTTTTTCGCCGAAGGTCAGCGGTACCGGTTGGGCAGCGGTCGATGATGTGGCGCTGGGGCGTAACGCGTTGAACAAGAATACTTAATTTTTGTTCCGTTTTAATGACGCAGTGGCAACCAAAGTAATTTTGGCAAGCGCGCAGTATGAGTTTGTCAGTCTGGCAGAGGTTAAGTTGACGCGGCTTCTTTGCCCATGCTGCGCCATGCGCGTTGCTGGCGGCTGTTGAAGAATGACCATGCGATGATCCGACTCCTTTTCTGGCCCTGCCCCATTTCGATGGTTCGATAGTGAGCTACGCCAGCGTTATTTAGCGCGCGATAAATGGCCGGCAGACTGGTGGCTTTGGCGACCAGTGAGGTGAACCACAAGCAGTTGTTAGCAAAGGCCGTGCTTTCGGCGATCATTCGGGAAATGAATCCCGCCTCCCCGCCATCGCAACACAGCTCACCGTGTCGTCCGCCGAAGTTGAGGGCGGGGGCTTGGTTTGTCCCCATCGTTTTGCCCAGGTTTTTCCATTTGCGTTCGCTGCCGGCCGTAGCTTCCGCGATCGAAGCGTGAAATGGCGGGTTGCTCATGGTCAGGTCGAAGCGCTCGTCGGGGCGTACGATCTGGCGAAAAATGGCTGAGACAGATGGCTGTAGGCGCAGCTCGACGGCCGTGCGATGGCCGGTATTGGCGTCGAGAATGGTTTGGGCGCAAGCCAGTGCCGCCGGGTCAATGTCGCTGCCAACAAAAGACCAGCCGTATTCGCTGTGCCCGATCAACGGATAGACACAGTTGGCGCCGACGCCGATGTCGAGAACGCGGATCGTTTTGCCGCGGGGAATCTGGCCGTTATTACTCCCGGCGAGCAGGTCGGCAAGGTGGTGCAGGTAATCGGCGCGGCCGGGGATCGGCGGGCAGAGATAGCGCGCGGGGAGGTTCCAGCCTTCGACACCGTACATCTGTTTGAGCAGCGCGCGGTTGAGCGCCCTTACCGCTTGGGCATCGGCAAAATCGACCGATTGGTCGCCATAGGCGTTGGCCTTGACGAAGGCCGCCAGTTCCGGGCAAGCGGTAACGAGCAATTCGAAGTTATAGCGACCGCTGTGCTTGTTGCGCGGGTGCAGCCCAGGTTTTGCCACCGGTAAACTGCGCCGGCTAGTTCTGGTACGGGGTGTTTCGGTGGGCTTTCGGCGCATGGCAGAGGGCGTAAAGGAGTTGGGCGGGGCGCTTGATGGTTCGCCAGAAGCCATTGTCCCACATTGCCCTGGCGGATGGCCGCTGGACTCCTGTGAAAAACCGCTGTTTATGCCGGCGGGAAATGTATTGCTTTAATGGCCATCTGGCGTACACTTTGTTCCGGGATATTTTGGTGGGTATGCCATGAAGATCAGGAACCGTCTTTTCATCCACATCACGCTATCGACTTGCGCTTTGATCATGGTCTTCATGTTCCTGTTCCTGCGCAGCATGATTGCCGAGGAAAACGAACGTTTCCAAGGGAAGATCACTTTATATTCGAGCATGTTGCCACGGCTGTTTTCCAATGCCATGTACAACCTGGAT
>CAZZDF010000265.1:0-3134 GCA_964652915.1 uncultured Propionivibrio sp.
CCGGCGATCTTGGAGTTGGAATTCAACAGGCAGTGACACATCACGACGATTTTCTTGCTTCTATTCACGGTATGGCTCCTGTCCGAGAGTTGCGGTTACAGCGTAATTACCTTGGTTGCCGAAGCCTGTGCCTCGACGATACGCAGCATGTTGCCGATTTCGCCAACGACGACCTGGTCGAGCAAGCCGTAGTAGTCAAGGCAGGTGCGGCAGGCGATGAGCGGTACGCCGGCGGCGGCGAGTTCTGCAAGCTCTTTTTGACATGGGCTTCCGGCCGCGACCAGTTTGACTCCGTCGGCGTAAAACGTAATGGCCTTGGGGCGTTGTTCGAGTTCGATGAGCGTGCGGAAGTAATTGGTTGCCAGCTTGTGGCCGAGTGCCGTGTCGGTTTGTCCGAGCCCGTTGTGGTTGAGGATCAGTACGGTGTCTGCGTAGTCGTTGATCATGTTGCTTTCCTTTGTCGCTATGGGTGGTGCATCGCGGGGCCGGCGTGTTTGCCTTTGTTGTTGGCGGAGCGACTACAAGGCGGCGAAAATCCGGCGTGATGTGCTGGAACCAGGCGATGCGCGAAGCAGGGCGGCAATAGAAGGCGGTGCGTTGAACCTGAACACAGGATTCGCACGCAGGAAACCCCGGCTTGGGAAGCGTGTCCAACAAGCGGTGTTCGCGCCTCTAATGATCCGCAGACCTGCCCGGCGGCAGCGCTCTTTGATACGGCACTTGCCTTGGTGTCGGGGCAGTTGGTTACACGCGGGCCGTCTGACCCGCCCAGGTCTCCTGATGGAGGCGTGAAGCGGCGTTACGGCGAACCAAACGTAAACTGGCACAAAGGCGCAGGCATGGTAGCAAATATGTCTGCGGCTGTGTGGCTTGGACGAGTACGGGGCGACGGGCAAGCAAAACGGTCATGAAGGGTCGAAGGAAAGACTGAAGGAAAAAGCCAGCGGTGAGCAACACGCCCTTGTGGCACAATAGCAGGTTAAGTGATGTGTGAATTGGCGTGGATTCTGCGCATGTACAGAGCCTCTTTCCAATTTACGTTTCTCGCCGGAATCGTCCGGCATCGGCTGAGGAGACTATGGATATGGCAAGCCCGCAAGACGTAATCAAGATGATCAACGAAAACGACGCACGCTTCGTCGATTTCCGTTTTACCGATACTCGTGGCAAGGAGCAGCACGTTACCGTGCCGGTTAGTGCCTTTAGCGAGGATAAATTCGAGAACGGCCACGCCTTTGATGGTTCGTCGATTGCTGGGTGGAAGGGGATTCAGGCCTCCGATATGCAATTGATGCCCGATCCTTCGACGGCTTACGTCGATCCTTTCTTCGACGAGACGACCGTCGTCCTGACCTGTGACGTGGTCGAGCCGACCGATGGTCGTGGTTACGATCGCGATCCGCGTTCGATTGCCAAGCGCGCCGAGGCTTATCTCAAGTCTTCCGGTATTGGTGATACCGCGTACTTTGGTCCGGAACCCGAATTCTTCATCTTCGATTCCGTCGAATGGCATGTCGATATGTCCGGCTGCAACCTGAAGATTTATTCGCAGGAAGCGGCCTGGGCTTCCGGCGAAAAATCGGAAGGCGGCGGCGGCTCCGGTCACCGTCCGACGGTCAAGGGGGGGTATTTCCCGGTTCCGCCGGTCGATAGCCTGCACGACATCCGTTCGGCCATGGTGCTGACGCTTGAGTCGATCGGCTGCCCGGTTGAAGTGCATCACCATGAAGTGGCGACCGCCGGCCAGTGCGAAATCGGCACGGTGTTCAACACCTTGGTCAAACGTGCCGATCAGACGCAGATGCTCAAATACGTGGTGCATAACATCGCTCATCAATACGGCAAGACGGCGACTTTCATGCCCAAGCCGATCGTTGGCGATAACGGTTCGGGCATGCACGTGCACCAGTCGATCTGGAAGGATGGCAAGAACCTGTTTGCCGGTAATGGTTATGCCGGTCTTTCAGAAACTGCGCTGTATTACATCGGCGGCATCATCAAGCACGCCAAGGCGCTCAACGCCATTACCAATCCGGGCACCAATTCCTACAAGCGGCTGGTTCCGCACTATGAAGCGCCGGTCAAACTGGCTTACTCGGCCAAGAACCGTTCGGCTTCGATTCGCGTTCCGCATGTGGCCTCGGACAAGGCGCGCCGTATCGAAACGCGTTTCCCGGACCCGATTGCCAATCCGTATCTGTGCTTTGCCGCACTGATGATGGCCGGTCTGGACGGTATCCAGAACAAGATTCACCCCGGCGATCCGGCTGACAAGAACCTTTACGATCTGCCGCCGGAAGAAGAGGCCAAGATCCCGACCGTTTGCGCCAGCCTGGAAGAAGCACTGGAAGCCCTCGACAAGGATCGTGATTTCCTGACGCGTGGCGGGGTGTTCTCCGAAGACTGGATCGATGCGTATCTTGAACTCAAGATGGAAGAAGTGAATCGTGTGCGCATGACGACGCATCCGGTTGAATTCGACCTCTATTACAGCTGCTGATCGTTTTTTTCGCGGCGAACCCAAAGGGCGGTGCAATTTCCGCCCTTTTTTTGTCCACCGATCGCCGGTTTGCCGCGTTTGTAATTCAATGACTCATCCAATACACTGTTATCCACTATGAAATTTGGCGAGTGAGCTGTCGTCACGGATAGGACTACCATGAATTATCGTAAGCGCTATTTCCCGTTCGTACTGTGCGCCCTGGCGACCGCGTCGGTTGAGGCGGACGTTATGTATCAGTGCGTTGATGACTCAGGGCACAAGACCTTTTCCAACATCAAGGCGCCAACCAAAGGTGCCAAATGCACCCCGATGGACCTCGGGCCGGCGGTAACCGTTCCGGCGAGCAAGTCATCATCGGCGGCGAGAACACCAACTCCGTCCTCTTTCCCCAAGGTGGATGACGATTCGCAGAAGGCGCGTGATACCGATCGCCGCCGAATTCTGGAAGGCGAGCTTTCCGCCGAGCAAAAGAACCTCGAGCAAGCCAAGAAGGATCTGGCCGAGCAGGAGGGCAAGGTTTTGCCCGAGGAGCGGATGGCAGGTGGCGGTATTGCTGGCGGCAAGGTGCAGGAGCGAGTGCAGCCATTCAAGGACAAGGTGGCTTTGCATGAGCGCAATATCGAGGCGATTC
>CAZZDF010000266.1:0-3104 GCA_964652915.1 uncultured Propionivibrio sp.
CCGAGGCCGCTGCCATCGAGACGATATTGGCGCCAATGGCTGTCGTCGAACGAACATCCTTGGCGACCGCAAAGGAACTCTGGAACAGCTTGTTCAGCGAAGTTCCCAAGGTTCCGACTTCTTTGGCGATATGAATCGCATCCTTCATCTGTCCAAGAACCTGGGGCTCCCCAAGCACCATCGAATCAAGCCCGCTGGCAACTCGGAAAACGTGCCGAACCGCTTCGCGCTCTGAATGCAGATAAACATACGGCTCAATTTCGCTGTGCGCGATCTGACGATAGCCCGTCAGCCAATTCAAGGCAATTTGCGGCGACTCACCCAAAACATAGAGCTCGGTGCGATTACAGGTCGACAAAATCGCCGCTTCATGAACCCCGTTTGCGCCGATCAAATCGGCTAGCGCCCGCCGCAGCTCTTCGGTATGAAACGCCGCCCGCTCACGAACGGCAAGCGGCGCCGTACGGTGATTGATGCCGAGAGTAAATAGCGCCATTGGGGGAAATTAAAGGTCAGGAAATTGCCAGTCAGCCGAAACCACGAATAAAAAGCCGGCCAGTACAAGCAGAACGACTAAAACAGCGGTCGATTATAACATCGGCCCCATAAGAGCTTTCCGGCTCAATGCCGGTTCTATGCAGTCGCCTCCATCAACGCAGAATAGGGCTCGAGCCTCAATTACGCTTGGCCAAGCGCTAATGCTCATCGCACACTGGCCAAACAATTCCCCATCAAACTCCCGCAGAAGTTGTTCATTCGAACAATGTTTGCGGCTACCGAGATAATGCTTGTTCACAAACACAACAGACATGCTTCAGCATGTCCCCTGAAAAAGTAACGTCGCATTGTCTTATTAGTCACCGTCAACATTACGTTTTGCTGGTTATTCTTCTATACTCGCATCCTGGGTCCCGAGGCACAGACGATTGCCTCGCAAGCAACATCAGGAACTTGAGCGAAAGGTCCAAGCAATGAGCTTTTTCAAGCAATTCCGGTCGATTATTTCCAAGACTTCCCCAACCGATGCCGAACAACAGGCAAGCTCCAGACCTAACGAACACCCCGCCGAGCCGATTGAACGACGCAGTCGCAAGCGCCTGAATTCACACAAAGGACGTCGGGTATTAATCATCGATGACTCACCAACCATCGTCGCAGTTCTGAAAAAAACGCTACGCTCGGCAGGCTGTATCACGATGGAAGCCCTCGACGCCGAGCACGGACTGGAAATCGTCCGTCAGGAAAAACCGGATCTGGTTTTCCTCGACATTGTCCTTCCCGGCATGAACGGTTTTGCAGCGCTACGCCTCATGCGCCGCGATCCGTCGACTCAGCACATTCCGGTCATCATGATTAGCGGTAACGAACAAGCCACTGAACAGTTTTACGCCAAACGGATCGGCGCCGACGACTTCATGAAAAAACCGTTTTCGCGCTTCGAAGTATTCGGGCGCATGGACAGTCTGGTCGAACTTAAAAAACTGGCAGCAATTCGCCCGGCAGAAACCACAGCAAGGCCGGCAAGCAGCCTTAGCACCGATCATTTTGGCGAATCCATTGCTCCGACCAGCGCCGTGCCAATGCCCCAGGTCACTCCACGCTTGCCGGAGTCCTCGATGTCGACACCGTCGGCGCCAATTTCAAGAACGACCGTAGCACCGGCTTCCGCCCCTGCCGTTACCCCGGCTTCGACGGCTGGTTCTGTCCCAGTTCGTGCGCCAACGAGCATGCCGATTCCGCCAACCAGCATCCAACCGGCCTCCGCACAAATGACTTCCGTCCATCCGGACCAGCCAAGCCGCCCAACTCAGCATCAAGGAGCGGGAATGGGCGCTCCGGCCGCACCAAAGCCCGTATCCCCAATCGCTGTCAGCACCCCATCCATCACCCCGCTGGAAGCCCGCTCACAACTTACCGCAATGGGCTTGCAATACTTCAACCAGGAACAGTTCATGGCAGCGCTTCAGCGCAATGACAAACTGGCCATTGAACTATTCATCGCCGGCGGAGGTGTCGACATCAACGTATAAGCTCGGCAAATCGGGGGAACTTCTCCTTAATGGCGATATCTGATGGAAGCTATCGCCAACACGACAGGAGAACTCATGAACCAAGCACTCATCATCGACGTCCGTTCGCCACAGGAATTCGCTGGCGGACACGTTAAAGGCGCCATCAATGTCCCGCATAATCGGGTTCTTGAA
Organism: uncultured Propionivibrio sp.; assembly: GCA_964652915.1. Taxonomy (GTDB): domain Bacteria; phylum Pseudomonadota; class Gammaproteobacteria; order Burkholderiales; family Rhodocyclaceae; genus Propionivibrio. The sequence continues at coordinate 2,205 of CAZZDF010000266.1, forward strand.
ACAATCCGGAACATCGAAGGCTTAAGGGAGACAACACCGATTCTCGTGTACTGCCAATCAGGGGTTCGTGCAGCGAGCGTATGTGCGATCCTGAATCAACACGGGTTCAAGTCCGTCACCAATTGCGGTTCATTGACCACGCTGTTGATGAACTACCAAAGTGCGCTGGCCCAAGCTGCGTAGCTCCTTGCCCAACAACGTAATAGCTTCCAACGATAGGCTTGATGGAGCCCAAAGCATGAAAGAAAACATCGACCAAGCGCGCAGAGCCATTCTAAAACTTGGAAGTATCGCTGTCGTTATGGCGCCTGTCGCCGCTCTTGCCAAGAAAAACGACGCAATACGCAGTGCAATGAAGTACAAAGACACCCCTGAAGGCGACAAAAAATGCTCGAACTGCCTGCAATTCGTTCCCGGTAAAACTCCGAAGGATCTCGGCGGATGCAAAATCTTCGCCGGTGACACTGAGGTTTCTCCCAACGGATATTGCACAGCATGGGTAAAAAAGGCCTAAACCGTTCTGGCAACAAACCGGTCTCACACCGATTTCACCCGACTCGCTGTGGTTTGCAAATCAACTTAAAAAAACAGCACCCACAGCATGCATCAGTCTAGCTGACAAACAAAAGGGATAAAATCCCACCTGTCATCCATTACGAGCAAAAACCCATGAATATCCTGCATACGATGCTCCGCGTAGGCGACCTGGAACGCTCAATCGCTTTTTACACAGAGGTCCTAGGCATGCACCTGCTACGACGTCAGGACTATCCGGAGGGACGTTTTACCCTTGCTTTCATTGGCTACTGCGAAGAAGAGGCAGGCTCGGTGATTGAACTGACGCGCAACTGGGACACCTCAACTTACGAAATAGGGAATGGCTTCGGACACATTGCCCTC
>CAZZDF010000267.1:0-3098 GCA_964652915.1 uncultured Propionivibrio sp.
TGATCGCTTGGCGAATCCACCAGGTCGCATAAGTCGAGAATTTATATCCGCGACGGTACTCAAACTTGTCGACCGCCTTCATCAGGCCAATGTTGCCTTCCTGAATCAGATCGAGGAACTGCAAGCCGCGGTTGGTGTATTTCTTGGCAATCGAGATCACCAGACGCAAGTTGGCTTCGGTCATTTCACGCTTGGCACGACGCGCCTTGGCTTCGCCGGTCGACATCTGTTTGTTGATGTCTTTCAGTTCCTTCAGCGGGATACCGATACGATCCTGCAGCGCAAGTAATTTTTTCTGCTCTTCCTTGACGTTCGGAGCATTACGCGTAAATACGGATGCATAGGCTTTGCTCGAAGCCTGTGCAAGCTCGTTATCGACCCAGTCAAGATTGAGCTCGTTGCCCGGAAAAACCTTGATGAAATGCGGGCGCGGCATACGCACGGTATCCACGCAGATGCGCTGAATCCGGCGCTCGCAGGCACGCACTTCCTCAACCATGGCGCGCACGGAATCGCACAGACGCTCGATGGTCTTCGAAGTGAAGCGAATGCCCATCATCTCTTCGGAAATTTTTTCCTGCAGCTTGAGATAGGCTTTGTCTTGCGAGCCCTTCTTTACCAGAACGCCATGCGCTTTGGTATAAAGCGCCTTGATCGCCATCAGCCGCTCAAGGCCTTCTTCCTTGAGTTTCGCCAGTGAAGCCGCTGCTGCAGCCCCCTCGGCAGCGTCGACATCATCGGCTTCATCGCTTTCAATTTCGGCCTCTTCGTCTTCTGCCAGTTCCTCGATAATTTCATCGTCATCGTGATTGATCAAACCGTCGATCAATTCATCGATGCGCATCTCATCGCTGGCAATCTTGTCTGCGCAGTCGACAATTTCGGCGATCGTGGTCGGACAGGCCGAAATGGCCTGAATCATGTGCTTGAGCCCGTCCTCGATGCGCTTGGCGATTTCGATCTCGCCTTCACGAGTAAGCAACTCAACGGAACCCATTTCGCGCATGTACATACGCACTGGATCGGTGGTACGGCCAAATTCGGAGTCAACCGTGGATAAAGCTTGCTCAGCCTGCTCTTCAACGTCGGCATCATCGGCAGCCACCGGTGCCGCTGCGTCGGACATCAACAAGGTTTCGGCATCCGGCGCTTCATCGTAAACCTGGATACCCATGTCGTTGAAGGTGCTGATGATGCTCTCGATTTGCTCGGCATCAACTACGTCATCGGGCAGGTGATCGTTAACCTCGGCATAAGTCAGGAAGCCGCGCTCCTTGCCGAGTTTGATCAGCGTCTTCAGCCGCGTTTTTCGCGTTTCATCATCATCCGGCGAAGGCTGATTGCTCATTTGTGCCAATAGCTCGGCTGCCTTAGCCTTTGCCGTTTTGTTACTGGTTGCCTTTTCCCTTGCCATGGCCACTTCCCGGTTAGCGTTATACTGGAAAAACCCTAGATTTTATCACAACTTGCGTTGCTTTGACTTACCCGTCCTCTGGCGCTCAGCGCCTGAAGATACTGCTGCTTTTCTTCGCCCGACAAACCGGCAACGCCGAGTTTATGGACTTTTTCCTGCAAGCGCGCAAAAGCTCGCTTACTCTCTCCCTCCAGCAGTCGACTGACCGCCCCGGAAAACTCCGCCTCAATATCTTCTTCGGCATAGGGCTGCTGCATCAACTCGGATGCAGCCTCGCGCAAGAGTCCTTCGTCTTCGTTGCCACGCAAACTTTCAAGCAAGGCTGCATAAGCAGGCGGCGACCCACCAGCCTCGCGAATCAATAGACACAAACTCCCGATCGCCCGAGCTTCGGCGATATTCGCCGGCAAAGCATCGAGCGGCACACGTAGCGCAAGCTCTGGCTTCTGCAAAACCAGACGCAACAAAGGCCGCAACAACGAAGGCGCCTTTCTTGGTGCACGCGCCGGAGCCGGCTGCACGATCGGACGCAAATCGCACAGGCGCTCAACTTCCGCCTGCGAAAACCCGCTCGCCTCGGCCAGCCTTTTGACCAACTGCAAGCGCAGCAAGGGCGTTTGCAGACGCATCAGCAGCGGCTTGGCTTCCGCCACCAGTTTTGCCCGCCCTTCGGCACTCGTCATATCGCAATGCGAGGCCAACTCGCGCAACATGAATTCGGAAAGCGGCATCGCCTGCACAATCAGGCGCTCAAACGCGTCCGCTCCGTGCTTGCGCACAAAACTGTCCGGATCTTCGGGATCTGGCAAAAAAACAAAACCAATGCTTTTCTGTTCGGGCAAGGCCTCCAGACTGTTCTCCAATGCTCGCCAAGCCGCCTTTCGCCCGGCATTGTCGCCGTCAAAGCAATAAACAATGCGATCCACCTGACGCAACAGTTTCTGTACGTGTGTCGCCGTAGTGGCGGTGCCTAGCGTCGCCACGGCGTTACCCACGCCATGTTGCGCCAGCGCCACGACGTCCATATAGCCCTCAACGACAATCGCTGTATTCTTTTCGCGCAAAGCGGCACGCGCCTGCGGCAACCCGAATACCTCACGCCCCTTTTCAAACAACGGCGTTTCCGGCGAATTCAGATACTTGGGTTCCCCCGACCCCATCACCCGCCCACCAAAGGCGATAACCTCACCCTTCTGATTCATGATCGGAAACATCACCCGATCGCGAAAGCGGTCGTAGAGCCGACCCTGCTCATTCTTGATCACCAAACCGGCCTGTTGCAACTCCGCAACACTGTAGTCGTCAAAGGCCGCAGCCAGATTTTGCCAACCGTCCGGCGCGTATCCAATCCCGAATTTTTGCGCAATTTCTCCGCTCAGGCCACGCCCCTTGAGGTAATCAATGGCGGTTTCGGAAGTCTTCAATTGCTCATAGTAGTAGCGCGCCGCTCGCGCCATGACCTCAGTCAAAGTGGTGATTTTGGGGCCATTTTCGGAGCGCCGATGATCGTCCTCCGGCATTTGCATGCCGGCACGACTGGAGAGTTCCTTGATGGCGTCAATGAAGCCCAGCCCGGAATACTCCATCAGAAACCCGATGGCCGTACCATGCGCGCCACAACCAAAGCAATGATAAAACTGCTTGCTCGGACTGACCGTAAACGAAGGCGACTTTTCGTTGTGAA
>CAZZDF010000268.1:0-3092 GCA_964652915.1 uncultured Propionivibrio sp.
TGCTTGGAAGAGACATTTGCGTTGCTCCTCCAAACCGGCCATTTGAACAGACTGCGTATAAGAGCTGCCGCCGCCGAGTCTTGCGTGGTGGAGTAAGGACGACTACTTTCGCTTCATGAGATAGCAAACCGCGATGGTTGCCCCGCCTTTACCCGCGCCGCCCTCTTGGGCGCATAGCTCCATTTCGTTTTCGGACAAAAGGCGCGCATCAAACAAGTTGTCCTCGTCTGCAAAGATTACCGTGACATTGTCCTGGCGGACTGCTCCCGCAAGTTTCTCGGTCTTGGTTTTTGTCGACCAGGTACCGATCAATCCTGAGCCTTCTTGCTTGTCAATAGTGAGCACCCACTCCTTCGTGCGGTCAGCAAAGACAGGTTCAATCTGAGCAGGGTCGTGATTCAGTGCTCCGAAGCGAGCGCCACCGGTAATTGTACCGGACCAAGTGCCGATCAGATTGGGGGCCGCCTCAGACAAAGCGGCGGTCGTGGATGCAACAAAAACGAAAAGGGAAGCGACATGCACTATGCGCGACATAGGATACTCCTCTTGGTGACCTCGCGAGATTCAACCATGTCGTTTGTGATAGGTCAACAAAGGAACCAGGGCAATTGCATGAATGCCAATGTCGTTGACCGCTCGAAATAGTCGTTTACATGACCAAAGTCAGCAGAATGTAACACCGTCAGTTTATGTTGAACACCACCCCTACCGCGCGAGCGGTTTAGTCCACCGGCAATTTCGGGAACTTTGCATGCAAGCGGCTGATTCCGAGCCCCAAAATGCAAATAGCCGTTTTTTGCTCCCCGATTCAGCACTCAAGCCTGAAAGCGATAGCCCACACCGGTTTCGGTGAGAATGTGTTTCGGCTGCGCCGGGTCGTCTTCCAGTTTCTGTCGCAAGTGGCCGACATAAACGCGCACATAGTGATTGCTTTCGAGACTGCTCGTCCCCCAAACCTCGCGGAGCAAATGACGTTGTGTCATCACTTTGCCGACGTTGGCCAGAAACACACAAAGCAGGCGGTATTCGATAGGCGTGAAGCGTACCGGAGCGCCCCCTTTGCTGACTATTCGCCGAGCCAGATCAATCTGAACGTCGCCAAACTCGACAAATTGCTGCCCCCCCTCCGCACCGCGATGATGCCGACGCAATAGCGCGCGCGCACGGGCACGCAGTTCGCCCACACCAAAAGGCTTGGTCAGGTAATCATCGGCCCCGACATCGAGAGCCAACACTTTGTCGCGCTCGTGCGTTCGCGCCGAGAGAACGAGAATTGGCGCATCTGACCAACCGCGCAAGGCGCTGATGAAATCAATGCCGTTGCCGTCCGGCAAACCCAGATCGAGCACGAGCAGGTCGGGCTTCTGCTGGCCGGCTTCAATCAGCCCCTGTGCCGAAGTACCGGCCTCATAGACCCGACAGCCCTCTTGTTCGAGCGCGGCGCGCACAAACTGGCGAATCTGCTTTTCGTCCTCGACGACAAGCACAACCGGCGAACGCTCGCTCATGCTTCCTCCGCCCCTCCCAGAAAAATGGCTTCCTCCTCGATTTTTGGAGGATTGCCCAAGGGTAATGTGAAAACAACCCACGCCCCGCCTTCGGCACGATTGCCGGCCGAGATCGATCCGGCATGCGCTTCGACAACCGCCCGACAAATTGCCAAACCCAGCCCGACGCCCGGTTTGGACGACTCTACCTCGCCACGCACGAACATGTCGAACAGCTTGCCGGTGTGATCCGAAGCAAAGCCCTGGCCGCAATCGGATACTTTCACATCAAGCATGCCCTCCCGCGTTTGCCCTTCGATCTCGATTAGCGTGCCGGGCGGCGAATATTTGGCGGCATTCTCCAGCACATTGCACAGCACACGCTCGATGAGCACCGCGTCAAACTCGACCAAGGGAAGATCCCTGGCCAAATTCACCTTGACCGAATGTTGTGCCAGCGCCTCACCCAGCAGCTTGATGCTTGACCCGATGACTTCCTCGATCGGCAACCATTCCTTATGCAACGCGACTTCGCCAGCATGAAGACGCGCCATATCGAGCAAATTGTCCACCATTCCCGCCAAGCGCCCCGCCTGCCCGCTGATTTGCTCGGTCATCGCCCGCGCCTCGGCGCCAAGCGGCAGCTGTGTTGCATGAAGCGAGTCGGCCAGCCCGACCAGGACCGTCAGCGGCGTACGCAAGTCATGCGACACAGCCGAAAGAATGGAGCTGCGCAAACGTTCGGAGGCGACCTGAACTTGCGTCTGCCGAGCCACATCGGCGTAGTAAACCCGCTCAATGGCGATTGCGACCAAGGAAGCCATGGCGGCCAGTCGTTCGCCTTGCCCCTGAAAATGCCGAACCTGCCCGTCCGGCAACGCGACGGCAAGAACGCCACGAACGCGGTCCGAAGCATTCAGGGGCAAATACATCGCCGGATAGCCACTGCCCGGCTGCTGCGGGCATTCAATCGGAGCCCCCCCTTCGAAGACCATCCGCGCCAGACGCGGCTCTATCAAAAAACAGGAAGCTTCGCGTTCAACACACACCTGCAGAATACCCGCATCATCGGGCAAAAGAATGGTTACATCGGCGTTAAACACCTTGCCGAGAAACTTCCGCGTAATTTTGACAATCTGCTCAACACTTACTGCACCGGTCAATTCGCGGGCCATTTCGTAAAGCGCGCGGGAACGCTTGGCCTCGGCCTCGGCCTCATCCGCTTGATGGCTTAGCCCCCCGGCAAGCTGACCGGTAACAATCGCCACCACCAGGGTGATCGCCAAGATAACCAGCGACTGCTGGTCGTACACCTGAAACGAAAAACGCGGTGAGAGAAAGCAATAGGCAATCAACCCCACGCTAAGAAACGCCGCCAACAAAGAAGAAGCCACCCCCAGACCGACCGCAACGATCAATACCGTCAGCAAATAGAGCATCACGATAATTGCCAAGTTGTGCGGTGCGTACAAAGGCCAGGCAATGATCGTAGTCAGGGCACAAGCGAGCAAAGTCAGCAGCAATTGCCGCCCGGCACTACGCAACAGAGAGCGATTGATCGGCTTCTTGGAAAACGGGGACATGGTTGGTGGTGATATAAACAGC
>CAZZDF010000269.1:0-3091 GCA_964652915.1 uncultured Propionivibrio sp.
TCAATTTTGGCGGGCACCTATTCCGTGACGATAAAAAGGGCGGGCACGGCATGGTGGACATGTACAAATCGGTCGTTCATTCCTGCGACACCTATTACTACCTGCTGGCCAACGATATGGGCATCGACAACATTGCCCGCTTCATGGGTTCGCTGGGGCTCGGCAAAAAAACCGGGATCGATATCGAAGGCGAATCGGAAGGGGTCTTGCCCTCACCGGAATGGAAAAAACGTCGCTTCAAGAAGCCGGAACAGCAGAAGTGGTTTGCCGGCGAAACCATTTCAATCGGCATCGGCCAGGGATATAACTCCTACACCCCGATTCAACTGGCTCAAGCCATGGCCACCATCGCCAACAATGGCGTGATGTACCGGCCGCATCTGGTCAAATACATCACCGACAGCAAAACCGGCGAAAAGACGATGATCGAACCCAAGCCGATCAAGACTCTGCCCTGGAAGCAGCAAAACATTGATGTCATCAAGAAAGCGATGGTCGGGGTGAACACCGAGGGTACCGGCGCCCGGGCGTTTGCCGGCGCCGAATACACTTCCGGAGGAAAAACCGGCACGGCCCAGGTTTTCAGTCTGAAAGGCGCCGAGTACAAAGCCAGCAAACTGAAAAAGGAACTGCACGACCACGCCTTGTTCATTGCTTTTGCCCCCGCCGAAGATCCGAAAATCGCGCTGGCCGTACTCGTCGAAAATGGCGGCTTTGGTGCGCAGTCCGCCGCGCCGATCGCCCGCATGGTGATCGACTACTATCTGCTCGGCAAACACCCGAAAGGTCCGGCCGCCGCCGACGACACGCCGGAAGAGGAGCGATAAGCCATGTTTCAGCAAGTTCTCCGACGTTTCTGGCTACGCCTTGTCGAACACCTCGACGGCCCCCTGCTGCTGATCACCGTAATTCTGATGATCACCGGGCTGCTCACCGTCTACAGCGCAACGCATGATTCCCTCGCAAGAACAGTCGATCAATTGATCAACATGACTGTCGGGCTCGCGGTGATGTGGGCGGCAGCACAAGTGCCGCCGCAAAAACTCATGCGTTTTGCGGTTCCGCTATACGTACTCGGCGTTTTTCTACTCGTTCTGGTCCTGCTCTTCGGAATTGTGGTCAATGGCTCAAGGCGCTGGATATCGCTTGGCATCACGCGCATCCAGCCCTCGGAAATCCTCAAAATCGCCATGCCGCTGATGCTGGCCTGGTATTTTCACAAGCACGAAGCCAACCTCAAACTGCGCCACTTTGGCGTGGCCTTCCTGCTGTTACTCATTCCCTTTGGCCTGATCGCCAAACAGCCGGATCTGGGCACGGCGATCCTGGTCGGCGCAGCCGGCTTCTATGTCATTTTCTTTGCCGGTCTTCCGTGGAAAGTCATCATCAGCATGATTGTCGCGGGAGGAAGTGCGGCACCTTTTGTCTGGACGATGCTGCACGACTACCAACGCCGGAGAATCCTGACAATGATCGATCCGACCTCCGACCCCCTCGGCGCCGGCTACCACATCATCCAATCAACCATTGCCATCGGCTCGGGGGGCAGCTTCGGCAAAGGCTGGCTGGCCGGCACCCAGACCCATCTCGACTTCATCCCGGAGCGACACACCGATTTCATTTTTGCCGTCTTCTCGGAAGAGCGCGGCCTGCTTGGCAACAGCATTCTGGTGCTACTCTACCTGATGTTGATTGCCCGCGGCCTGATGATCACCGCCAATGCTTCAACCATGTTCTCGCGAGTTCTCGGTGGCGCAATCACCCTGGGATTCTTCACCTATGCTTTCGTCAACATGGGGATGGTCAGCGGCATCCTTCCGGTCGTCGGCGTCCCCCTGCCGTTCATGAGCTACGGAGGCACCGCACTGGTCACGCTATTCCTCGGACTGGGCATCCTGATGAGCATCCAGACGCACCGCATGCTCGTCAAACAACGCTAGAATGCAGAGATGAACCGCTATCTGTGTCACGCCTCACTGCTTTCGCTGCTCCTGCTTGCTGCCTGCTCAGGGCCGGCGCCGCGCAGCGACAGTGCCGCGCCGGCAGCCGAGCCAACCAGCACACAGAAAAAACCCAGCAAGTCCAATAAGCAAAACGTCGTGCAAAAACGCGGCGGCGCGTACTACAAGGACGACGGACCGGGCGAAAATATTCCGGACAACCTCGACGACATCCCGGACGCCCAGCCACGTATGGAACCCCTGCACCGCTTTGCCAATAATCCCTACGTCGTCCTCGGCAAATCCTACGTCCCGGAAACTTCGCTCAAACCGTACAAACAACGCGGCATTGCCAGCTGGTACGGCAAAAAATTCCACGGCCAGAAAACCTCGATCGGTGAGCAATACGACATGTTTGCCATGACCGCGGCGCACCCGACGCTGGCCATCCCCTCCTATACCCGCGTCACCAACGTAACCACCGGTCAATCCGTCGTCGTCAGGGTCACCGACCGCGGCCCCTTCCACGCCGACCGGATCATGGACTTGTCCTACGCCGCAGCCTACCGTCTGGGCTACGTCAACAACGGCAGCACGCTGGTCGAAGTCGAAGCGATTTTGCCCGATGACGCATCCATGCTGGCTTACGCACAACCCAAGCCACCGGCAAGCAGCGCAAGCAGGCCGCCACTCTCTCCAGCCGACCGCGACGAACTCGATCGGCTGGCCACGCAGCTAGCCGCCAGCAACAACGCGACGCCCCTGCCAACGCCCACCCCCGCGGCTCCGACGCAAAGCACGCAAAAAGGAGTTTTCCTGCAATTGGGGGCATTCTCCAATGCGGACAATGCCGAAAGCCTGCGCTCGCATCTGGCACGAGAACTCGACTGGCTTACCGAAGGAATTCAGATCAATGCCGGCAACGGGATGCACCGCGTCCATCTGGGGCCTTATGCCAGCCGTAGCGATGCTGAAAAAGTCGCGGAAAAAATTCGTCTGGCGCTCGGCTACAAACCGACCTACATCACCCGCTGATCACGCCCAACCGCCTAACCAAGCAGGTATTGCTGCGCGATCCAGACCTGCCCAAGCGCCAAACCACCGTCATTTGGCGGCATGCGCCGCGCCTCGATCAAATGCAAACCGTAATC
>CAZZDF010000270.1:0-3087 GCA_964652915.1 uncultured Propionivibrio sp.
ATGGCCGGTTCTTTCGTATCGAAGGCGTTGGCAAAGCATTCTACCGTGCTTGGGGAGGCAAATTGCGTCTATGCGGGATTCGCGTAGCTTGTTTCAAGATGCCGGCAGCCATCGTGCAACGGTCGATTTTGACGCGCGGATTGGTGTAGAGTGGTGCGGCCTATTCGTTCGAGGTCAATTTCATGAAAACGCCCGCGCTTCCGGATTTTCGATCTCCTGCCTTTCTTCGCCAGCATGTCTCCTGGATCATGGATTTTTATGCGTCGCGGGCGAGCGATCCGAGCGGCGGCATGTATCACTTCTTCCTTGACGATGGCACGGTGTACGACCAGCGGACGCGGCATCTGGTCAATGCCACGCGCTTTGTCATCACCCATGCCATGCTCTACAAGCTGACCGGCGAGCCGCGCTATCAGGCTGGGGTGCGCCATGCGGTCGAATTCTTGCGCAAGGCTTTCTTCGATCCGGCAAGCGGTGGCTACGCCTGGCTGATCGACTGGCACGAAGGCAAGGCCACCGTGCTTGACGCTACGCGGCATTGCTATGGGATGGCTTTCGTCATGCTGGCTTACGCGCATGCGCTCAAGAGCGGAATCGCCGAGGCGGCCGGTTGGCTGGCGGAAACCTTCGAGACGGCCGAGCATCGTTTTTGGCAAGCGGATCGCGGTTTGTATGCCGACGAAGCGACGTCCGCTTGGGTGTTGTCGCCGTATCGTGGGCAAAACGCCAATATGCACGCCTGTGAAGCCATGATCTCGGCTTATTCGGCGACGAAAGATCGCCGCTATATCGAACGCGCCGAAACCCTGGCGCACAACGTCACCGTGCGGCAGGCCGCGCTGGCCAACGATCTGATTTGGGAACACTACCATCAGGACTGGTCGGTCGATTGGGAATACAACCTGCACGACAAGACCAATATTTTCCGCCCCTGGGGGTATCAGCCGGGGCATTTGACCGAGTGGGCCAAGTTGCTGCTGCAACTCGATAGGCATGCTCCGGCGCCATGGCATCTGCCGCGCGCCGAGGCACTTTTCAAGGCCGGCGTGACGCGGGCCTGGGATGCCGAGCATGGCGGTTTGCATTATGGTTTTGCGCCGGACGGCAGCATTTGCGATGCCGACAAATACCACTGGGTGCAGGCTGAATCGCTGGCGGCGGCAGCCTTGCTGGCGATACGTACCGGGCAGCAGGAGTATTGGGCGTGGTATGAGCGGATTTGGGCTTATTGTTGGGAGTATTTCGTCGATCACCAGTATGGGGCGTGGTTCCGCATTCTTGATCCGGCCAATCTCAACCACACGCGCGAAAAAAGTCCGGCCGGCAAGGTCGATTATCACGACATTGGTGCCTGTTTCGATGTGCTGCGGGCGCTGGGCGAAATCGAGGGCGAACAATGAACCGGGGGCTTCCGCAGTTTGTTGCGTTCGGCGAAGCGCTCACCGATCTGCTTCGTGTCGGCCCGAATGAGTGGAGAAGCGCTCCCGGTGGGGCGCCCTGGAATGTCGCTCAGGTCATGGCCGGGTTCGGCGTGCGTAGCGCCTTTGGAGGGGCGATTAGCCAGGACTGCTTCGGTGACGAGTTGTGGCGAATGAGTGTCGATGTCGGTCTCGACACGCGTTTCATCCAGCGTTATCCCAAGTCGCCTTTGCTGGCGATCGTTCATGAGGTGTGTCCGCCGGCTTATTTTTTTGTCGGTGACGACAGCGCCGATCTTTACTTCGACGAGGACGCGTTGCCGCAAGGCTGGAAGGTCGCAGTGCGTTGGGTACATTTCGGCGGCATTAGTCTGGCGCGGCAGCCGCTCGCCGGGCGACTGGTGTCGCTGGCTGAACAACTCAAGCGTTGCGGTGCAAAAATCAGCTACGACCCAAATTTCCGGGTGCTGATGGACAAGGATTACGATCAGATTCTGGCGCGCATGGTTGCGGTTGCCGACTTGATCAAGGTTTCCGATGAGGATTTGCGCGGCCTGTTTCGTACGGAAGATGAAGCTGCGGCGTTTTCCCGTTTACGCGCGATGAATCCGGCGGCCGCTTGTCTTTGTACCCGAGGAGCAAAGAGTGCCTCGCTGCATGTCGGCGAGCAGAGCTGGCGGGCGCTACCGCCGCAAATTACCGTGGTTGATACGGTGGGTGCGGGGGATTGCAGCCTGGCTGGGCTGCTTTGCAGCCTCATGGGGCAGCCGGAATCGGGTTGGGACGTGCATTTGCGCGCCTCGGTGGCCGCTGGTTCCGGCGCGTGCCTGACTGCCGGTGCCGCCGTGCCCTCGCCCGAAACGCTGGCTTCGCTGGCCGGTGAGGTCAAGGTCGAAACAAACTGAGCAGCGAAATGAAAAGAGCCGCGTGGGCGGCTCTTCGGTAATGCTTTCAGTCGGTGCTGGGTCAGCCTTGCGGAACGGTATCGATAAACGATTGACGTTGCATCAGCTTGGCGTACAGACGCGCCAGATTGGGATGCTTTTCGCTCCAGTCGATTTCCGGGAAGCGCAGGGCCAGATAGCCGAGCGCGCAGCCAACCCCGATGTCGGCCAGCGAAAAGTGGTTGCTGGTGCACCAGGCATTTTCGCCAAGCTGGTCGGAAATGTACTCAAGCCCGAGGATGATTTTGCTTTCCTGGCGGGTGATCCATTCCTCGCTTTGCTTTTCTGGCGGGCGTTTCTTTTCCAGAAAAACCAGCGCGGCGGCATCGCAGATGCCGTCAGCCACGGCGCCCCAGCGCTTGACTTCGGCGCGGTCGCGGTTTGAAGCGGGGGTTAGCTTGTTGTTCGGCGCTGCGCTGTCGAGGTACTCGACGATGACGCGGGAGTCGAAAAGTACCGTGGAATCATCAAGAACGAGAACCGGAATCTTGCCGAGCGGGTTAAGGTTGGGCACCTTGGTGTCGGCCGTCCATGGAGAATCAAGCTCGAATTCGTACTCGATTTTCTTCTCGGCCAGAACGATCCGTGCTTTGCGGACATAAGGACTGGTCAATGATCCGATGAGTTTCATCTGCTTCCTGTAAGTTGTATTTTGCGCGGATTATAGCATTGCCATCCGATTTGAATTGCTGATGCTTTTTGTCGGCGGGTAAAATGCGGGGCTA
>CAZZDF010000271.1:0-3079 GCA_964652915.1 uncultured Propionivibrio sp.
CCGAAGTAAGCAAAAGTTCCGTTACCCAAGCCATTATCAGTGAAGACGAATGCGGGCAGCGCCTCGATAATTACCTGCTGAAAATTTGCAAGGGCGTGCCTAAAAGCCACGTTTATCGGATCGTCCGTAGCGGCGAAGTACGCGTCAATGGCAAGCGAGCCGAAGCCGCGCAGCGCCTGCAGATTGGCGATACGGTGCGTATCCCGCCGATTCGGGTCGCGCAGCGTGCCGAAGAAATCGTCGCCGGAGCCGAGGTCAAGGCCGAGTTGCCGATTGTTTTTGAGGACGAGGCCATGCTGGTCGTCGACAAACCTGCCGGAATCGCCGTGCATGGTGGAAGCGGCGTTAGTTTCGGGGTGATCGAGGCGCTCCGGCGGCAGCGTCCGCAGGCGCGTTTTCTAGAACTGGCACACCGGCTGGATCGCGAAACCTCGGGTTTGTTGTTGGTCGGCAAGAAGCGTTCGGCGCTGGTTGCCTTGCACGACATGTTTCGCGAAGGCGGCATCGGCGGCGGCGCACGCGGGGCGGATAAACGCTATCTGGTACTGGTCAAAGGGCGCTGGATGGACCCAGTGCGCAATGTCAAACTGCCGCTTTTTAAATATTTGCTCGAATCTGGTGAGCGCCGTGTACGCGTGGCAGAGGATGGCAAGCCTTCGCATACCGTTTTTCGGCTGCTTGCCCGCTGGGAGAATTTCAGCCTGCTCGAAGCTGAACTGAAGTCCGGGCGTACGCACCAGATTCGCGTGCATTGTGCGCATCTGGGCTTCCCGATTGTGGGTGACGAGAAATACGGCGATTTCGCCCTGAACAAGTCATTGCACAAGGACGGCTTGAAGCGGATGTTTCTGCACGCTTGGAAAATCAGTTTTCCGCACCCCTTGCTCGGAACGCCAATGGCTTTGGAGGCGGCTTTGCCGAAAGCCCTGGAGTCGTTTCTCCATCGGCTGTCAAAGAATGAACAACAAGATTTCGGCGCGAATTATTGAGTGGTTCGGGGTTTGCCAATATTTTTGGTTGGCGCTTTATTGTTCGGTGTCGTTTTTTTTGTATCCGAGTCGCGTTGAAAGCAGCATCGCCGCTTCTTTGGTATTGGTGGCCAGAGGGCCGTCCCAATCCATGTCGAAGTGATCGCTTGTTCCGAGCGAGGTGATCGCCGCGACCATCCGCCCGGTGTGGTCGAAGACCGGGGCGCTCAGTCCGTTAATTCCTGGGGTTAGAGTGCCGCTGGCGCGAGCGATGCCATGCTGCCTGATTTCGGCCAGTTGCCTGTCGATTGCGCGGCTTAATGTGTCCACGCTGGTTTGCGATTGTTCGGCGGCGGCCTTTAGTTCAGCTTCAAGTTGCTTGTTCAGATGCGGGGAACGGAAAAAGGCGGCGAAGGCCAGCCCGGTTGCCGAGTTCAAAAGCGGAAGGACGACGCCAGTGCGCAGCGAAACGGTGATCGGCCCGCCGGCGTCAACCCAGCGAACGCAGGTGGTTCCGAAATTGGCCCACATCGACAGGGCGACGGTTTCCTCGATGCGTTCGCAAAGATCGTCGAGAACCGGCGTGGCCAGCCTGACCACGTCAAGCCGCGAAAGACTGGCGAGGCCAAGTTCCAGCGCAAAGCCCCCTAGGTCGTAACGCCCGGAATTGCCGTCCTGCTCGACCAGTCCAGTGCGCATGAAACTGACCAGATAACGATGGGCTTTCGCAGCCGGCATACCGGCGCCTTTGGCTAGATCGCGCAGCATCATTGGCCGGCCGTTGGTCGCCAATACGCGCAGAAGTCGCGTACCCACTTCAATGGACTGAATGCCTTGTTTTTGTTTTTCAGTGTCTTGGGTCATGGCTATCGATCTCCGATGGATGCGCTATTGTACTGGTTCCGCTGCGACTTGCTGTCGGGCGGGCGGGGGCGTGGATCGGTCACTGTGCTATCATCGCCAGTCCATTTTTTCCCCGATTGCCTTGTTTCTCTATGCTTAGCGTTGATCTCCATTGCCACTCTACTGCGTCCGATGGCCTGTTGCCGGCTGCAGAGGTTGTTCGTCGCGCGGCTGGAAATGGCGTCAGTTTGCTGGCATTGACCGATCACGATGATCTTGGTGGGCTGAAGGTTGCGCAATCGGCGGCCGCGGCTGCAGCAATTTGCTTCGTCAATGGCGTGGAGATTTCCATCGAGTGGGGCGGAATTCAGGTTCATATTCTGGGTTTGAACTTCGATGCCGATGATCAGGCGCTCAACGCCGGATTGGCTTCCATTCGTTCAGGACGGGTTGAGCGAGCCCAGCGTATGGCGGCGGCGCTGGAGGAAATTGGTATCGACGGGTGTTTTGAAGGCGCCATGCGCTATGCCGAAAACCCGAATCTGATCAGTCGTTCGCATTTTGCGCGCTATCTGGTGGAGCGTGGCGTATGCAGCGATGTGCGTAGTGTCTTCGAATCCTACATCGTGCCGGGTCGTCCCGGTTACGTTGATCACCGCTGGGCGACGCTGGAAGAAGCCGTGCGGTGGATCGTTGGTGCAGGCGGTATTGCGGCCGTGGCGCATCCCGGTCGCTACAAGCTGTCACGCAGTGAGATGCGCAGTTTCCTCGACGATTTCAAAAATGTCGGCGGGCAGGCCATCGAAGTGATTTCGGGTAGTCATTCGGCAGATCACGTGACGGTGTATTCGCGTCTGGCTCGCGAGTACGGGTTTCTGGCTTCCTGTGGTTCGGACTTTCATGGCCCCGGTGAAAGTTATATTGACCTGGGTAAGCTAGCGCCGTTTCCGCAGAATCTGACGCCGGTTTGGGAGGCGTTCTGATCATGGCGCGCTATCTTTCGATTCATCCGGACGATCCGCAGCAACGCTTATTGGCGCAAGCCGCTGAAGTGGTGCGTGAAGGTGGGGTCGTGGCCATTCCGACCGATTCCTGCTATGCGCTGGGTTGTCATCTGGGCGACAAAGATGCGGTGGAGCGCATTCGTCGAATTCGTGGTGTCGATGAGCGCCATCACCTGACCTTGATGTGTCGCGACCTCTCGGAAATTGCACAGTTTGCGCGAGTCGATAATGCCCAGTATCGGCTGCTCAAGGCGACGACGCCGG
>CAZZDF010000272.1:0-3051 GCA_964652915.1 uncultured Propionivibrio sp.
TGCATGGTGATATTGGACGCGACGAGCACTCAGAAACCTCGGGGGAAAGCCATTGATTTGAAAGGCCGCTATTGTACCCGAGCCAGCCGGCCGGCGCCCGCTTTCAGGCCGGCTTCAGTCTCAGTGCCAAGACAATCGCCCGACACCGGAAGTGGGCTTAGATCGCCGGCGCTTCCGGCTTGTCGCCGCTTTTCCGGTCAAACATCCGCTGATCGGCCAGCTCCAGCAACGCCGCTGCGGAATCCGCCTCTTTCGGGTAATACGCCGTACCGATGGAGGCACTGACCGAAAGAATGACGCCATCCACATCAATCGGGTCCATGATCGCCTGACGCAAACGCTGCACCAATTGATTCACGTAATGCTCGTCGGTTTCTTCGACAATCACCGCAAATTCGTCACCGGCCCAGCGCGCCACCGTATCACCGATGCGTACCTCACTGCGCAAACGAGCCGCAACAATGCGCAGCACGAAATCGCCATACTTGTGCCCGTACAGGTCATTGACCTGCTTGAAGCCGTCAAGGTCCATGAACACCACAGCCACCTGACCGCGGCGGCGGCGCGAATGACGGCGAATCGCCTGCTCCATCCGGTCGTCGAACAAACGCCGGTTGGGTAAATCCGTCAAGGCATCGTGGCCGGCATAGCGCGCCAGTTCATTGCGTTGGCGCAACACCTTATAAACGCTGTAGCCAAGAAATATCGCCAGAATCAAACCCAGAACGCGATCGACCCAGGGCAACAAGTCGCTTCCCTGATGCCGGAAGCGAACGGCGTAAAGCCATTTACCGCCCGGCACATCGGCCTCAAGCCTGAGCGTTGACGCATCGGAAAACAGCTCGGTGCGCCCCCATAGCATTCCGCCGGGCGCTCCGCCGACTTCCTCGGCACGGATCGCCAATTCAAACCGCTCATCTTCGAGCTTCTTGAACACGGCCCCCTGAAACGACGGCAAATCTATGACGGTCGAAATCAGCCCCCAATAGGTATCTCTATGGAAGACCGGGGAACGATGAATCAGTGCCGTCCCTCCTTGAACCAGATTCACCGGCCCGGTCAGCACCGCACTCCGCATATCGATAGCGCGTTTGACCGATGGCCACTGCGTCGGCAACTGACGATAATCGCGCCCAAGCGCCTTTTCATTGCCGGCCAGCGGATACACATAGGAAATCCGGTAGCCGACGGCGATGGTGAAATTCCGGATGTGCGGGCCGTTATTGGTATAAACGGCAGCCAGAATGTTGCTGAATTCATCGGGATTGATCTGCTCGTCGCGGACGACCAGATACCCTGCCACCCAAGACGCCAGGAATAGTACCGAATTGAGCTCCCGATCCACCCTGGCGCGCAACTCGGAAACATGCGCCTGCAAAGTCGCTCGTCTGGCCGCATCGGCTTCCGCCTGGCGAAACTGCACCAAGACCTCGGTCGAAAATACCAGCGCGCAAAACACCAGCACCCCCGAAAAAATCGCGAATCGCGGTGCCATGGATTTCTTCAAGGCCCAACGAGCCATACGATCCCATGACGAATTGATCGCCGCGTTGCCACCCCTTAGCTTACGCATACCTGAAGAAACCCCGAGCCCTTCCAACCCAACGATGCTAAGACCAGAACGCCGACCTCCCGACAAGGCCGGTCAGCACATGAAAATACGCATTGATCCGATAAACCCCGGCTAAACAGCCCCCCTCGAGGAGGCCCCGCAGAGCACGGGATTCCGGAGGGAGAAGGCGCGACCTGGCGGTTACGCGCAAAAAACCCGTTTGCCCGGATATAACCGAGAACCAACGGGTTTTAATTCAACCAAGATTTCAGGGCTGATTGTAGCACTCGTGCATATCCTGATCAGCAAACCTGCCAAGAAGATGCTCGACATCCCGACTCCCCGCAAGGAGA
The DNA here is from genome assembly GCA_964652915.1 of uncultured Propionivibrio sp. Taxonomy (GTDB): domain Bacteria; phylum Pseudomonadota; class Gammaproteobacteria; order Burkholderiales; family Rhodocyclaceae; genus Propionivibrio. The sequence continues at coordinate 1,906 of CAZZDF010000272.1, forward strand.
TCGTACACGCAAACAGACCGATGCCACCTGAGCGGTCAGGCGGACAACAACAAACAACCCAACAAGCGTCCAGACCGTTCCAGCCTACCCCGAAGATCAGGCGCTTCCGCCCGATTGTCCTTCGCGCAAACCCAGAGAAGACATCAGCTGCTCGAAATGGCCCAACGTCGCCTGTAGCGCATTGAGCCTCCGGCGCTCGGCGGCCACACGGCGCTCGGGGCATCCGTGTGGCGGACCAAACTGATAGACACGTCGGTCGCGACCTCTTTCTTTAATCATCTCTGCCTCCATAAGTTGCGTGGCGACAATCTCAAGATAGATCAAGCCGTCCGCTTTCAAAAGAACGGATCGCCTCCGTATTTCCCGCCGTTTATTGCGGGAAATACGGAGACATCGGTTGATGCCAATCAACACCCACGACGTCAAACGAGCCTTTTGGCTCCGGATTGTTTAGACTCCCGACTTATTCCTTATCGCCTGTTGCATTCAACATGCCGCTTGCCATCGTTCATAGTCGTGGGTTAGACGGGCTTTCCGCACCGGAAGTTGCAGTCGAAGTGCATCTGGCCGGCGGCTTGCCGAGCGTCACGCTGGTCGGTCTGCCGGATACGGAAGTCAAGGAAGCGCGCGACCGGGTAAGGGCAGCATTGCAGAACTCCGGATTCGAATTCCCGAGCAAGCGCATCACGGTCAACCTCGCGCCAGCCGATCTACCCAAGGAATCGGGCCGTTTCGACCTGCCGATTGCCCTCGGCATTCTGGCCGCCTCCGGGCAAATCCCCGACAAGGCGCTCAAGGATTACGAATTTGCCGGAGAGTTGTCTCTTTCCGGACACCTGCGCCCGATTCGCGGAGCGCTGGCCATGGTACTGGCGGCAGGAAGTCACGGCCGCTGCTTTGTGCTGCCCGAATCCAGCGCCCAGGAGGCGGCACTGGCTGGCGAAATCAGCGTTTTGACAGCCAACACGCTGCTCGAAGTGTGCGCCCACCTGGCCGGACAGAAGCCGCTCGAGTCCTGTGTCGCCAAGCCCGGCGACGATTCCTGGACGGCCGACTACCCCGACCTCGCCGATGTGCGCGGCCAGACTCAAGCCAAGCGCGCACTGGAGATTGCCGCGGCCGGAGGGCACTCGATCCTGCTCGCTG
>CAZZDF010000273.1:0-3049 GCA_964652915.1 uncultured Propionivibrio sp.
GTTTCTTTGACATGATCGCCGAGGTCAAGAGCGTCGGTCGGGATAACTATCAGCTTTACCACGCCATCAGTTTTGTGGCGTTGCGCTTGCCGGGGCGGGCTTATGAACTGATGCCGATTGCCGTGCTGATCGGCACCCTGTACGCTTTATCGACCCTCGCCAGACATTCGGAAATAACCGTTTTGCGGGCTTCCGGCTTGTCGACGCGCAGTTTGCTGATGAGCTTGTTCCGGGTGGCCGCAGTTTTTGCGGTGATGACTTTTCTGATCGGCGAGGTCGTCGCGCCGCCGCTTGAGCGGGCGGCGCAACAGCTTCGTCTCAAGGAGCGTGGGCGCGCGGTTGGGCAGGATCTGCGCAGCGGCTTGTGGGTCAAGGATGACCGGCGATTCATTAACGTTCAGGTGGTTCTTCCGGATACTCGCTTGCGGGGTATCCGTATCTATGATTTTGATGATGAGGCAAAGCTGCGTTCGGTGACTGAAGCGGCTGAAGGCGATTACGTTCCTCCGGCGACCTGGCGGCTTACCGGGGTCGTGCAGACCGGGCTGCACGGTGATAAGGCCGAAGTGATCAAAGTCCCCGATCTGTTGTGGCAGTCGGCGCTAAATCCGGACATTCTGGCGGTGTTGATGGTTTCTCCGGATCAGATGTCGCTGATGCATTTGTCGAAGTATACGAGGCACTTGGCCGAGAATAACCAGAATACCCAGCGTTACGACATCGCGATGTGGAAGAAGCTGGTTTACCCACTGGCAGCCTTGGTGATGGTCGCTTTGGCCTTGCCGTTTGGCTATACCCATAACCGGGTGAGCGGGGTGAGTCTGAAGATATTTTCCGGGGTGATGATCGGGGTGTTCTTCCACATGCTCAATGGTCTTTTTGCCAATCTCGGTGCAATCAATAGCTGGTCGCCATTCGTCAGCGCGATCATGCCTTCAAGCTTGTTCATGCTCGCTGCGGCATCAATGATCTGGTGGGTTGAGCGACGTTAGAGAGATTGTGGAAATGCCGGGGGCGTGGTGCTCAAAACACTGCTTTTTGCGCTGTTGCGGCCGAAGTTAGTGGGTCGCCAACAGGTGAGTCCCGGCGAGTCGGTCGTGCAGAAACTGCTTGTCCCGATCGATCAACGCCCAGAGTAGACCCACTCCGCCGAAGAGAATGCTCGGCCAGCACAGCAGGTAACGCAGCAAGGCCTGCACAGGGCGGATAGGGCGATTATCGCTGCTTGCCAAACGGATACGCCAGGTTTTCATCGCCAGCGTTTGCCCTCCGTGTAACCAGAAACCCAGGAAATAGAGCAGCAGGACGACGAACAGTTGCGTCCAGAGGACGGCTCCGGTGGCCAGACGATGGGCAAAGGCGCCGAGCAAAATTTGTGGAAGTACCACGGTGAAGACCAGAACCGCTGACAGAAGAACAAGCTCGTAGCTCATGCACAGCAAACGGCGAACGATGCCGGCTGGAGCCCCGGCTTTGTCGGCTGTTGCCATCAGGGTTTGGGCGAAGCGTCTGGAGGGCTTGGCGAGGCGGCTGGTGCGGACTCAGAGGCAGGCGTTGTCGTTGCCGGTGTCGCCGGGCCTGGGCGTGCTGCTTGGGTAGTGCCTTGGTCGCGCAGCAGAACCGCCGGGTTGAGCGAGGGCGGTTCCGTTGTCGGAAGAACCTGTTTGGGTGCCTCGCCCTTGGCAGCGCCGGGCGTTGGCTTGGCTTTTGCCTGCTGCTTGAACTTTTCTTTTTCTTCAGGCGGCAGGCTGGAATATTCTTCCCACTTTTGTTTCAGCTCGCGCTTTTTTTCTGTCGGCAGTTGAGTGGTGGACAGGAAGTTTTCACGAGCTTTTTGTCGCTGCGCCGGGGTGAGTTTGCCCCATTCCTGCATTTGTTTCTGAATCCGGCTTTGTTCGCCGGAAGACATGGTCGGAAATCGTGCGGTGATTCCAAGCCACTGTTTTTGCCGGTAATACTCGAAAGAGTCCCAGTCGTCGGCAAGCGGGGCCAGAATGATTTTCTGCGGTACGGTCAGCTCACTCCACTTTGGCTGTGGCGGCGTCACAATGAGCGTCGGGCTGGGCGTTGCCGCCCAGCCCGAGCCTGAGAGCAGGCAGAGCAGAATTATTCCGGCGAGGCGTGATTCAACCATGTGCCAAAGCCCGAGTCGGTAAATGCGCCAATGGGGAGTTCGTCGGCAAGCAATGCACTATCGATGTCACTGATTTCGGCAATGCGTTGATCGGCAATCCAGTAAGTCGAAAACACGACGCCCAGCAGCAGCAGAACTGCGGCAATCGCTTGTTTGACGTGCCGATGCTCGAAATGGTGGTGCGCAAAGCCCCCTGCAGTTGCCAGAATGGACTGGCTGACGGTCTGTTTTTGATGAACCAGCGCATTTTTTCTGGCGGCGGCCAGTCGGTCAACGGTTTCCGGGCGCAACTCGTGCAGCCCGCGATTGAGATGTTGCCTGACCTTGTAGGCGAAGTGTTGTTCGTTCATAACGTAATTCCTTTTGCTTTCAAAGCGACCGCCAGTGCGTGTGTGGCGCGCGAGCAGTGCGTTTTTACGCTGCCTTCTGAGCAGCCCATCGCAGAAGCGGTTTCTGCAACGTCCATGTCTTCCCAGTAACGCATGAGGAAGGCTTCCCGTTGACGTGGAGGCAAAGATTTTATTTCTTCTTCCAATATTTCAAGAACTTGCGATTGTGCCAGCTCGCCTTCCGGGGTGTTCGGCGTATAGGACTCCGATTCGACCTCAATAGTTTCAAGCGGGTCGTGTGCGTCTTCATCGTCGGACGAGAACGCTGAAAGCAGCGTTGTCCACAAGGAGCGGACTTTGCTGCGCCGGTAGTAGTCGCGGATGGTGTTCTGGATGATGCGTTGGAAAAGCATCGGAAATTCTTCGGCCGGACGATCACCGTATTTTTCGGCGAGCTTCATCATCGCGTCTTGCACGATGTCGAGAGCCGTTTCTTCGTTGCGCACGGCAAACATGGCCTGCTTGAAAGCACGACGCTCCGAAGCGGCTAAAAAATCCGACAGTTCGCTTGGGGTGGACAGAATCA
>CAZZDF010000274.1:0-3048 GCA_964652915.1 uncultured Propionivibrio sp.
GACGCCATTCGTAACGCGGCCTTGATTGGCGTTCTGGCGCTGGCTTTGGCGATAATCATTGCCATGTGGCTGGGTAACCTGATTGCCAAGCCATTGCAAAGGCTCAATGAACTGATGCTTCAGCTGACGACCGGCAGCGGCGACCTGACGATTCAGCTCCCGGTTGAGTCGGCCGACGAAACCGGCCAGATCGCCAAACACTTCAATACATTCATCGGACAACTGCGCACGATGTTTCTTGAAGTGCGCCAGAACACCGTGCGCCTGACATCCGGCGTGGCCAAAATCGACGAAATGACCCACACAATATCCGGCGATGCCGACGCGCAAAGCGAGATGGCCTCGCAATCGGCGGCGACCATCGAAGAAATCACCGTCAGCCTGAACGTCATTTCCGACAACACGCGCGATGCTGACACCGCCGTTCGCAAGACCGGGGCAGATTCAATCGCTTCGGCCGACGCAGTAACCAATGTAGCCGGCGAAATTGCACGCATCTCCGAATCGGTGAGCAAGCTCGCCGAAGTGCTTGAGCAGCTCGATGGTCGTTCGCAGCAAATCAGCGGAATCGTCAATGTTATCAAGGGCATTGCCGACCAAACCAACCTGCTGGCCTTGAACGCCGCCATTGAAGCCGCTCGCGCCGGCGAGCAGGGGCGTGGCTTCGCCGTCGTCGCCGACGAAGTCAGAAAACTTGCCGAAAGCACCGCTCAGGCCACGGTGAAAATCGTCGAAATGATCTCCGCAATGCGCCACGAATCGGAAAACGCCGTTGCACGCATGACCGAAACACAAAACTCGGTTAATACCGGCGTGACGATGGCCGAAGAAGCGTCTCGTCGCATTCGCGAAATCAGCGAACAAACCCGTGGCGTCGTAAATCAAATACAGGAAATCGCGCTTTCTGCCGGAGAGCAGTCCGCTGCAACCACCGTCATGGCGCAATCCGCCGAGCGCCTCAGCCTGATGGCGCAACACGGCAACAAAGCCATTGGTGAGGCACGAGTGATCATCGAAGACATCAACGGAGTGGCCAGCCATCTGAGCAAGATGATCGACCGCTTTAAACTGTGAGGCTCTGAAGGCCAATAAACACGGCCTTCTCCAGCCGCCCGCCTACCGCCTTACGGTTCGTTGCGTCTGGCCATGTGGTGCTGAAAGTGCAGTTTTTCATCGCCATAGGCTGACGCAATGATTGGCGAGCTCAGAATCAGCCGACCCAGCAGGCGAGCCTCTTCGAGCGCCTCGCCCTCATCCACCGCAAATATTTCGTAAAGCACCAACCCCGGCGGCAATTCGGCCAACAGCAGACGGAAATCATCTTCAGCGCGCGCGCCGCGCATCGACGCCTGCGCCGCTTCGCTTGGCCGGAAGACAAGCTGGTAGGGCATTACCGGCGCAGCAACCGGCGTACCGTCCAACGCCACGCCAGCCAGATGCTCAAGCGTCAAACGCCCCGGATTCGGATCTTTGGCGCCATATTTCACGGCCGCCTCGCCAAACAGGCGATCAAGCAAAGCCGTCGAATACGATTGCGCCGGTGGCAGGATATTACTGAAAGGCAAAGCGAAGAAATTGTGCCCCTGTTGCCCATCAGCCGAATTCATCAAATGAAGATTGACCGATGGTCGCTGGCCGTCGATGAAAATTTTCAGCGCCAAGGCTGGAACCGCCCCCTCCTCGGTGGGTTTATTGGCCATCGAAAAACGACCGATCGCGCATTGCGCTCCGCTGCGGAAAATACCGGTATAGCGGTTGCCGGCACCACTATTGATTTCCAGACGCAGGCGGGCTTCGGCACCAAAAGCATGCACCAGCTTGCGCCGTCCGGCGTCGAGTTCATCGCTCTCGTTGGTCAACACCCGGACGGAAAAATCACTGTCGCCCAGGCGGATCACGTCTCGCAACCCCACGCTGACCAGTGGCGGCAAGGTCGCATAACGCGATGGCAAAATCTTGCTGTTCCACATGGTTTCGGCCTTCTCACAAGCCGACCGGGAATCGGCCGTCTGCGCCAGACCCACACTACCCGAAAACGCCAGAATCAAGGCCAAAGCACCCGCCCTGAAACCAGAACACAAGAACCCGCAGGAAAATGTCGGCATGATGAACGCTTCGCTTCGTATTGGAGAGGAGTCGAACGATCAGTATGGCACTCAAGCGTCATTTCTGCCGAAATGAATACACCACCGCCTTCCCTACGAGGCAAAACCCGGAAATGGCAGCCTCAAAGCAACGGCCAACGCCCAATCGCGTCGTACTCCGAACCGAGATCCGAACGACGTGAACGGGCAAGCACCAGTTCCTCCGCGCGCCACTCAAAGCCGTCAAGCTCGGGCAGAACGCCCGGAGGATGGAGCTTGCGTACCAGTGTAACATGCGGTAGCAAAGGCCGCGTTTCCGTCAGAAAGCCGGCCGCCAGCAACTTTTCCTGTAATACGGCGGCCAGCGCCACCAGCGCCGGCGCCGGTTGGCGACACCCCGCCCAAAGAATCTGGTTATGTCTCCAGTAATCGAGCTTATCGAGCCGAATGTCGACCGCCGTCAGTTCGACGCTCGAAGCCAGCTCGAACAACTCCGGCAGACGCGACGCCGGAACATCGCCAAGGAAGGCCAGGGTCAAGTGAAAAGACTCGTGCTTGAGCAGCCGCCCGCCACAACGGGTAACCACCCCGTCGGCCACCCGGTGCAATACGCGCGCCACTTCGGCAGGAAGCCAGAAGGCAAAAAAGAGCCGCACCGGGACGGCACTGTCAGCTTCGGTCGCCATGATTAACTCCTTCACAATGACGCTCTCCTTCCAATCCTCTTTGCCACGTGTGCAAATAATAGGCACCACCAACCCCACCGGCTTTGCCCTCCCTACCCCGGAATGACGCTGCAAAAGGTTCGGTTGATGACGATGTTACATGCATTCATGCCAAGCCCTGCTATCGACATTGACCGCAAAACAAAGGCCAAGGATACTTCGCTCTATGCGCAGGAGTCTGCGACCCGTCGACCGGCTCGGCGCAAAACAAGCCATTGCCAGAAAAAACATCTTGGGAG
>CAZZDF010000275.1:0-3045 GCA_964652915.1 uncultured Propionivibrio sp.
GCAAACCGATCGTCAATATGTTCCCGCTGGAGGAGGGCGAGAAGGTCAACGCCATTCTCTCGATCAAGGAATTTACCGAGGACCGTTTCATCTTCATGTGCACGGCGCAGGGGACGGTCAAGAAGACGCCGCTGTCCGATTTCTCCAACCCGCGCAAGGCCGGCATCATCGCCGTGGCGCTGGATGAAGGCGACTATTTGATTGGCGCCGAGATCACCAACGGCACCCAGGATATCGTGCTCGTTTCCGATGCCGGCAAGGCGGTGTGGTTCGACGAGGAGGATGTTCGTCCGATGGGTCGCACGGCGCGTGGCGTGCGCGGCATGAAGCTCGGTGAAGGGCAGCAGGTTCTGTCCCTGCTGGTGGCCGACAATCATCAGGAAACCGTGCTCGTCGCCACCGAAAACGGTTATGGCAAGCGCACCGTTCTCGCCGATTTCCGCCATTCCGGTCGCGGCAATCAGGGGGTCATCGCCATTGCCGCCAGCGAGCGCAACGGCAAGGTCGTTGCGGCGCGTCTGGTTAAGGACGAAGACGAAATCATGCTGATTACCACCGGTGGCGTGCTGATCCGCACCCGTGTCCGCGAGATTCGCGAACTCGGTCGTGCCACGCAGGGCGTGACGCTGATCGCGCTGGACGATGGCGAGAAGCTCGCCGGTCTGGAGAAAGTCGTGGAAAGTGAAGACGAGTCCGAGAACGCTCAGGAATCGTCGGATGATGCGGCGGGCGAAAGCGGTTCCGAATCCGGTTCGGAGCAATAGGCGGCGAATATCGAGTCAAAACCAGACCATGAGTGACGATCTCCAACAAAAACTTTCGGTGGTACGCGCTGAAATCGACAGTATCGACGGGCAGTTGCTCGAGCTTCTGAACCGTCGCGCCCGTTGTGCCCAGAAGGTGGGCGAAATCAAGGCGCAGCATGGCGAGGGCGGCTTCATCTATCGTCCGGAACGCGAGGCGCAGGTGCTGCGGCGGATTCAGGAAACCAATCCGGGGCCGTTGCCGGGCGAGAGCGTGACGTGGTTCTTCCGCGAGGTGATGTCGAGTTGCCTGGCGCTTGAGCAGCCGCTTGGCGTAGCCTTTCTCGGGCCTTTGGGGACGTTTTCGGAAAGCGCGGCAACCAAGCATTTCGGGCATGCGGCACGCCTCTTGCCGCAGATTTCGATCGACGACGTGTTTCGTGAAGTCGAAGCCTGCCATGCCGACTACGCGGTGGTGCCGATCGAGAATTCCACCGAGGGCGCCATCGGCCGCACGCTCGACCTGTTGATGAATACGCCGCTGAAGATTTGCGGCGAGGTGGTGCTGCGCATCCATCAGCACTTGTTGTCCAACGAACCGTCGCTCGACAGGATCGGCAAGGTCTATTCGCATGCCCAGTCGCTGGCGCAATGCCACGAATGGCTGAACCGGATGTTGCCCGATGCGCAGCGCATCTCGATGGGCAGCAATGCGCAGGCTGCCCAGCTGGCCGCTTCCGAGCCCGGTGCGGCGGCGATTGCCGGCGAGGCGGCGGCCGAGCGTTATGCCTTGCCAAAGCTTGCCAGCAGTATCGAGGACGAGCCGAACAACACCACGCGCTGGGTCGTCCTCGGACGTCAGGATGCCGGTGCTTCGGGGCGTGACAAAACCTCGCTGATCATGTCGGCGCATAACCGGACGGGCGCCTTGAGCACCTTGCTCGCGCCGTTTTCCGACGCCGGTGTTTCCTTGACCCGGCTTGAATCGCGTCCGGCGCGTCATACGCTGTGGGAGTACGTTTTCTTTGTCGATGTCGAAGGGCATCGTGACGAGCCGGCGGTGGCCAAAGCGCTGGCCGAACTGGAACGCCGTGCGGCTTACCTCAAGGTACTCGGCTCCTATCCAGTCGCCGTGTATTGATGTGCTGCGCTGGAAGGCGCGTCAATAGGCGATCTTCATTGGCTATATCGTGAAGGTCGCCTGTTCATGAGGCTTGCAGCATGGGGTCCGTCAGTGACGGGCTGAACTTTAATCGTTGTGCCGTATTTTGTTCGGAGTGTCTTATGGCTCTTTGCGATCAATCGCTTCCTTACGTCCGCGCCATTTCGCCCTATTTGCCGGGTAAGCCGATTACGCAGCTGGCCCGTGAAATGGGGATTCCGGTCGAGCGTATCGTCAAGCTCGCCTCCAATGAAAACCCGCTGGGCATGAGTCCGAAGGCGAAGCTGGCGCTGGAAAAGGCCGTCGGTTCGCTGGAGCGCTATCCGGATGATTTCGAGCTGAAAAGCGCGCTCGCCGGCCATTGCGGGGTCGGCATGGAGCGCATCGTGCTGGGTAACGGCTCGAACGACGTGCTTGACCTGATTGCGCGGGTTTTTCTCGCGCCGGGGCGTTCGACGATCTTCTCGCAGCATGCCTTCGCCGTTTATCCCTTGGCTTCGCTGTCGGCCGGCGCCGAACTCATCTGCGTGCCGGCCAAGGAATTCGGTCATGATCTTGAGGCCATGCGGCAGGCGATCCGTCCGGATACGCGCCTGATCTGGATTGCCAACCCGAACAATCCGACCGGGACCTTCCTGCCTTATCCGCAGCTCAAGGCTTTTTTGCATGCCGTTCCGGCCGATGTGGTGGTGGTTCTCGACGAAGCCTACAACGAATATATTCCGCCGGAAGATCGCGCCGATACGACGGCATGGCTTGCCGAGTTCCCGAATCTGGTGATCACCCGCACCTTCTCCAAGATTTACGGCCTCGCCGGTTTGCGCATCGGCTATGCGCTGGCTTCTGCCGAAGTGGCTGATCTGATGAACCGTGTGCGTCAGCCGTTCAATTGCAACAACCTGGCGTTGGCGGCGGCCACGGCGGCACTCGACGATGATGAGTTTGTCAGCAAAAGCTATGAGCTCAATCGTGCCGGCATGGAGCAGATTCTGGGCGGCTTGAAGCGCTTTGGCTTTGCCCATATTCCCTCGCACGGCAACTTCCTGACCTTCAAGGCCGGCGATGCGGCCGCCTTGAATCAGAAGCTGTTGAAGCAGGGCGTGATCGTGCGTCCGATTGGCGGCTATGGCATGCCCGAGT
>CAZZDF010000276.1:0-3042 GCA_964652915.1 uncultured Propionivibrio sp.
AGACCATGTACATCCTCACCGGCATGCTGATGGTCGGCCTGATCTGCAACCTGCTCGTGCGCCCGCTGGCCGACAAGTGGTTCATGAGCGACGAGGAGCTGGCCACAGAAAAACGGCTGGCGCATGAAAAAGTCTCCGCCATGGAGGCCACGCACGGCGACCTGCGCGGCCACGACAGCGTCAGTCCGGCGGTAGTCGCGCTCGCCTGGGCGGCGGTAGGCATTCCGCTGGCGTGGGGCGTTTATCGCACGCTGCAAAGCGCAGCGAAGTTTTTTGCGTAATACCCGCTCTGATTCGACGGCAACCCAACCTCACCCTCGACGCTCCAGATACCGGCTTGCCAGATAAAGGCCAATCGCCAGCAGCGGCAAAATCAGGTCTGAAAAAATGATGCTGCTGCCAATGTTGTAGGCCGCTGCGTTGCCGCTTTCGGCCCAGTTCCTGATGTGCCCCGCCATACAGCCAAAGAGGAAAATGCTCTGCGCAATCAGCGCGGCAAGCACGAAGTTGCCGCGAATAAAGATGCACAGGAAGCAAATCGTACCAAGCGCGACGTCCGCCACGCCCACTTCGACCTGAAACGGGCTGCCTGCCGCCCAGCCGATACGCGCAGCCGTTGCCGGACCGTCGATCAAGTGAAAAACTCCGGCGGCAATCGAGCCCAGACCCAAAACACCGCCCAGCAAATAGGCCAGCGCCAGTTCCACCACCCGCTTTTTGCTGCGGTTCCTGCACACGGCCAGATGAACGAGGAAAGCGAGCGCAGCCATAACAAACACAATCAGAGCCATAGATCACCTGTTCTGTTCAACAACGATCCGGTAATCGTACTCGCATGCGGCAAAACTGTCTGAAAACAGGAGCCTTTTAGCGCGCGGCAAAAACAGCATATACGCCAAAAGCCGCGCGCTGCCAGGCTGACCTCAACAAGCTCTAGCCGCTCAGACGCCCACCTCGCGCATCTCCTCAACGACCGCCCCATGCCGCTCGCGCATGACAGCCGTCGGCTGGCCGAGCAGGCTGACAACGACAACCACGATCCAGGAGAGCAAAAAGCCGGGAACGATCTCATAAAGCCCGAACCAGCCGTATTGCTTCCAGACGACGACGGTTAGCGCGCCGGTCAAAATACCGGCGAGCGCGCCGTTGCCCGTCATGCGCGACCAGAACAGCGAGAGAATGATCACCGGCCCAAAGGCCGCGCCAAAGCCGCCCCAGGCATAAGCCACCATGCCCAGCACCTTGCTTTCCGGGTTGCTGGCGATGACGATGGCGATCACTGCGACGACCAGCACCATCGCCCGGCCAAAATACACCAGCTCGCGCTGGCTGGCGTTCTTGCGCAAAAAGGTGCGATAGAGGTCTTCGGTCAGTGCGCTCGAACAGATCAGCAGCTGGCAGGAAAGCGTGCTCATCACGGCAGCCAGAATGGCGGCCAGCAACAAGCCGGCGATCCACGGATTGAAAAGCTGTTTGGCAATTTCGATGAACACGGTTTCGGCATTGGCGCTCACCGGGCCGGCGCTCTCCAGATGCGCGGCGAAATAGGGGATGCCGACAAAACCGACGGCAATGGAGCCACCCAGACAGAGAATCATCCAGGTCATGCCGATACGCCGTGCGGCCGGGATGGCCTTGACCGACTCGGCCGCCATGAAACGCACCAGGATGTGCGGCTGCCCGAAGTAACCGAGCCCCCATGCCAGCAGCGAGACGATGCCGACGAACGAAGCGTCGAGAAACAGGTCGAGCTTTTCCGGCGCGATCATCTGCGTCAACGATTCGTGCGGCTGCAACCCGCCGACCACGGCAAAATAGCCGACGACCGGCGCGAGAATCAGGGCAGTGATCATCAGCGAGGCCTGAATGGTATCGGTCCAGCTCACCGCCAGAAAACCGCCGATGAACACGTAGGCAATGGTGCAGGCGGCGCCCACCCACAGCGATGTAACGTAAGGCAAGCCGAACATGTTTTCGAACAGACGTGCGCCGGCCACCACGCCCGAGGCGCAGTACATCGTAAAAAAGACCAGAATGACCAGCGCCGTCAGAATTCGCAGCAGCTGGCTACGATCCTCGAAGCGGCTGGCAAAAAAATCGGGAAGCGTCAGGGCATTTCCGGCCCGTTCGGTATACAGGCGCAGCCGGCCGGCAACGAAACGCCAGTTGAGATAGGCGCCAATGATCAGCCCGATGGCAATCCACGAACCGCTGATGCCTGAGAGATAGACGGCACCGGGCAACCCCATCAGCAACCAGCCGCTCATATCCGATGCGCCGGCCGACAGCGCGGTAACCACGCTGCCGAGACTTCGCCCACCCAGGATATAGTCGGATAAATCGGAGGTACTACGATAGCCCATCCAGCCAATCAACAGCATGGCGAGCAGGTAGATACCAAAAGTGATCACGGTCGGATCGGTAAGATTCATACAGCGCTTCCTTTCGGGAACAGGTTTTGTTGGAATTATTGTCACCCCGCCAAGCGCACAACGCCTTATCCGGCGGCCGGTCGGGATAAAGCCGGCAAGTTTGCCACCGAAAGCGCACGCATCGCAATCGGGATCGACACGCATTTGAGAAAACGCTGAAATAGTCGTCACCGGAGCAAAAGCTGGGGGGGCAGGCAGAAATTCCACGCCCGTACTGGGTGCCGGCCTTCGCCGGCATGACGAATCGGCGATACGTCCGCACATCCTAAAGCCGCAGCGATCTCCCATCATTTTTTTAACACCGCCGCGCCTCTGGTTGTAGAATCACCCGTTCCCAAGAAGCACCCGGCGGTTCACCCTCAGCAAACACCGCCGGAACGTACGTAAGGAGAGTCGATGTTCGAAGTCGCATTCCTGTCACCTACGATCAAACCGACCGAGCCACTGCAACGGTGGCTGACCCATCTTCGCGTACCGCGCTTGCGCCACCGCATTCGCATCACCTTTTCCCGTTCTTTTCCAACTCATCAAACCGCCTAGCAGGATTGCGGCTGACCACTTTTTCTTACGGACGCTTCCCCCATGAAATCGAAACCAGCGAAATATCCCG
>CAZZDF010000277.1:0-3023 GCA_964652915.1 uncultured Propionivibrio sp.
AATCACCGCTGCCGTATCAACGGCAAAAGCGCTTTGCGCCGCCAGCAAGAACCCCAAAGCAAAATATTGGCAAAAACGATGGCGCATCATTTGGCACCTCCAGCACGCTTCTGCGCCGCCTCGACCACGGCTGCAAAAGGCACCAGCGTTATTTGCCGAAGGCTTGCCGGATTTCCAGAAAAACGCAGACTCAAGCAGAAATCGAGTTGTTTGGTCGGCAACAAAAACAGCGTATCGACATCGCTCCCGCCACCACTCCCGCCAACATTGGCCGGAATAAAGAAAATCGGCGTCAGCTCACTCAAGGAAGCCGGATCGACCTTGAGCAACACCTCGCGCTGATTCGGCTCCGTCTCGCTGGCCGAGGCCAGTACATCGGCCATTTTCCCGGCCGCCATCGCCGCGACCGCTTGCTCGACGCTACGCCGGAGGCCGAGCAGACGCGGGGAAGCGGATTCAGCCGGCGCCAGATAGTCGGCCACGTTGAGAACCACGGCATCTACACTCAGAGAGGCCAGACCACGATTCAACTTTTGCCCTGGCTCCGGCTGTGCCACGCCGAGCAACTCTCGCCAACCAGCCGCGCTTGCCCCGGCGGGGAACAAAGCATCAAAGGTTCGGCTGGCGTCGGCGACGGCCAAAGCCAATGCCCCGCTACGACGTTCATTGCCGCGCAACCAAATCGGTTGCGGATTCACCGGCGCCTTGCCAACCATCCGTAACCAGTCGCCCATCACCAGTTCAGCGTCACTGATCAGCCAGCGCTCCTTCTGGCGCGACCATTCGAGCAGCAAGAAAACGTCCGACCACGGGTTGTAAAACGCGCTCATCGCCTGATCGCCGCCCGTAGCCCCGATCATCATGAGCGAAGTCTGAGTGAGTAATCCCCAGGCGGTTTCCGGGGCGACATTCGCCGAAAGTTCCTGCCCGAGCGCTTGCAAAGCCGCCTGTCCCGATGGCGTCGCGCTCTCGATCAGCGCAGCGCGGGAATCATCCAGAACGCGCTGACGAAAGCCCAGAACATCCATCAGCAACACTTCGTTCGGCGCAAGATTCGCCCGCCCCGATTTTTGTTCGCTACCGCCTCCCCCTGACCACAACGCGACGGCCACAAGAAAGACGATCAACACCGCTGCAGCGGCAATCAACAGACGGCGATTCATAAGCATATCCAGAGCAAATATTGGAAAAACAGCGTTGAGTGTAGCCCCCGCGCCGCACGAGAACAAATATCATTGCGACACCGGTTGAGAACGCCCATACGCTTGACCCAAAAGATGTGCGCAAAATTGCAAAACTCCGAACACCGCAGGAACTTTTCCAACACATCGGCTGACCAACCTGGCAAGTGCCATTGAATAAAAATGCATCGTCTCGGCGGTCTAAGTACTGCCAATTATTCGCGCTCGTTTAAGTCGAGCGCATCGTAAGTTGCGGGGGCTTCCGCCTCGCGACGGTTGATGAAAGCGGGAGAGCGTCATGCCACACCATTCGCTTGCCTTGAGCAAGCGTTGCTTTTGTTTTGCCCAGTCCTTGCTGACTGCGCTATGGATCGTCGTCCTGTTGGCCTTCTGCAACGCAGAAACCGGCGCAGCGGAATTGCTCGCAATCAACCGGGCGCTCCCCGCCAAGGGAGAAGATCAGAGCAACCAGCGGCTTCACGCCGCCATTGCCGCGCGTAAAGGACAGCCGCTACTCATCAACTTCTGGGCTTCCTGGTGCGAAACCTGTCGCGAAGAAATGCCGGCGCTCCAGCGTCTTGCCCAGCGCTGGCAAGGTCGTGGGCTTCAACTCATCACGGTCGCCGTCGCCGACACGCCCAAACAAACTCAGGATTATCTGGAAAAAATCGGCGTACAGCTGCCGGTCATCCATGACCCGGAACAGCAAATCATCCAGCGCTGGGGCGTGCTCGCCGTACCAACCACCGTAATTCTGGACAAACGCCACCGTATCCGTCTGTTTGCTCAAGGCGACATCAACTGGGATGCCGCTTCGATCGATCGACAACTTCAACCGCTGTTCAACTAAAAAACAAGGACATCACACCATGGATCGTCGTCTCTTCATGAAATCGGCCGGTCTGCTGACCGCAACGGCACTCGTCGCCCCCCGCTTCGCCCAGGCGGCAGCCAACGCCTTCACGCCTTCGCCCAGCAACGGCTGGCGGCTTTTCGAAATCACCACGCGCATCGAACTACCCAGGGCCGAAAGCGCCACCCGCGTGTGGGTTCCGCTCCCTTCGATCACGGAAGCCCAGTGGATCAAGCCAATCGGCAACCATTGGGAAGGCAACGCGGCCGCAATCAGCCTTGAACGCGATCCGCGTTACGGCGCGGAAATGCTGATGGCCAGCTGGAAAGCTGGCGAAGCCGCGCCGGTGATTG
Source organism: uncultured Propionivibrio sp. (assembly GCA_964652915.1). Classification (GTDB taxonomy): domain Bacteria; phylum Pseudomonadota; class Gammaproteobacteria; order Burkholderiales; family Rhodocyclaceae; genus Propionivibrio. The sequence continues at coordinate 2,388 of CAZZDF010000277.1, forward strand.
AAGTCAAAAGCCTGTTCTCGACACGCGACCGTACCATCGACTTCTCCAAACCCGGCAAAGTTGCCGCCCTCGATGCCGCCAGCGCCAGACTGTACACCCAACCCACCGCGCTGCTGCCGACCGACGGTCTCGTCAAGGCCACGGCGCTGGAAATCACCAAAGGCGCCAAAACCGACCTCGACAAGGCCCGCGCCATCTACGAATGGGTTGTCGACAACACACAGCGCAACCCGAAAACCAAGGGCTGCGGCGTCGGCGACATCCGCGGCATGCTCGAAACCGGCGATCTCTCCGGCAAATGCGCCGACCTCAACGCACTCTACGTCGGCCTGGCGCGCGCCGCCGGCCTGCCGGCCCGCGATGTTTATGGCATCCGCGTGGCCAATTCGAAGTACGGCTACGCCAGCCTGGGCAAGGCAGGAGTCATCACCAAGGCGCAGCACTGTCGCGCCGAAGTCTGGCTCTCGGGCTTTGGCTGGGTACCGGTTGACCCGGCCGACGTGCGCAAGGTCGTACTTGAAGAGAAACCCGGCCTGACGCTCACCGACGAAGTTGTCGTCGCTGCCCGGCAAACCCTGTTTGGCGCCTGGGAAATGAACTGGCTGGCCTACAACGACGCGCATGACATCAAGCTAC
>CAZZDF010000278.1:0-880 GCA_964652915.1 uncultured Propionivibrio sp.
TCGTCACGCTGCTGGCCGAGAGCCGGCCACCATGCTTGACAATGGCGCCAACCATACCGATCCGCCCGGAATCAGCGAGAATTTGCCCAAGATTAAGCGCCTGCTGCTCATCTGCGGTCACCTCAACGCGTACGCCCGGCGTCCCGGTATCAAGCAAATACGCCGTTTTTCCGGCCGCCAGCAATACTTCACCGTTCGGTGCATTAATAATCCCGTGGTTTTCGACCCGCTCGCCGACGAGGTAGACCGCACCACCGGAGGGAGTAGTAATGCTGCCATAGTTCTCCACCTTGCCCGCTCCCGGCGTAGCCGTGAAATTGAGCTTGCCGGCCAAAAAGTCGGCGTTGGACAAATTGAGTGTGGACGCGACAAAGCCGGCGGTATCAACCACCGCCCCCGCACCAACAAGAATTCCGGCTGGATTGATCAGGAAAACACGGCCGTTGGATTGCAAATGCCCGAGCAACTGCGACGGGTCGCTGCCGACCACCCGATTGAGCACAGAACTAGCCGAGGAGGCCTGATTGAAGCGGGTGATTTCGTTCTTGTCGATCGAAAACGCCTGCCAGTTGATGATGGCTCCCGGGGTGTTGGTAATCGACAGCACGTTACCCTGCGTTGCAAAAGCCGCGCTACCCGCTACAACCTGCGGACCAAGCGGATTGGCAAATGTCTGTCCGACGGAAAAACAACCCGCCACAATGAACGCCAAAGGCTTCAAGGAAAAACCATAACTTGATTTGCGCGTTTTCATTTCGACAACCTCCCCAAAGGGCTATTCACTCGGCACCGCCTCCGTCCCTGCGGAACCTGCAAGAACCTCAACTCAACTCAACTCAACTCAACTCAACTCAACTCAACTCAACTCAACTCAACTCAA
>CAZZDF010000278.1:980-3020 GCA_964652915.1 uncultured Propionivibrio sp.
CCAACAATCAAATCAAAATCCAATAACAATACTGACATGCGCTCGCCAATCACCGGCTTCTGCAACATCCGACGATCCGCCATCCATCACCCGCGCGAAATCGGCACGCGCCGATGCCCTACGATCGAGGGTATAGCGCAGTCCAAGACCCGCGCTAGCCACATCGGTCGAACGATAGAGACCTGGTGGAATTTTGTTGAAAGAACCTTGACCAAAATCATAAAAACCGAGCACACGGAGACTCCCGGGAATGCCGTTACGGGCGGCAAGATCGGGCGTATAAACCTCTACCTGTCCGTAGTATCCCTTGTCGGAAGTCAGCACCCGTTCCTCAAAACCACGAACGGCCATTGCGCCGACCAGCCCGAACTGCTCCCCTGATACCAGTGCATCACGGGTATATTGCATGTTGATGGCTCCTCGCAGTTGCCAATCATTACCCACAACTTGAGTATGGCTCAAACTGCCACGAAAAACCGAATAATTTGCACTGGCCCCGAGTCTGTTTTCCTCGAAATCGGCAGCACTCCCGTGGCTTCCGCCAGCCAAATTGCTGGAAAGCGAAAGCGACAAATTGCTGATACCGCCCAAGGACTCGTTTTGCCCCAGATACGTCACACTCAAGGGACGCAAGGTGATATCAGCGCCCCCCGCACCACAAACTGCTTGGCCACCCAGCGTACAGCTATTGTCAAACTCCCGCCGGTCATAACCAAAAACAAAGCGATGCGAGTACTCTCCCTTACGCGACAGAATGTGGTTGTAACGAATCCCGTAGATACTGCCTGCCCCGGAAAACGCAAGAGGCCCGGCAACTGTAGCTGAAGTAGCCGATGACACATCCGAATTGCCGTAGTAAAAATCAACGCTATCTCCCCAAGCGTAAATCGGCAAACGGTAACTCAAGCTGTATATTCGTGTGCTTTTCGGACTCTCGATCGATGAGGTATAAGAAAACGTCCCGACCTGATCGCGATTGAAAAGGTTGGCGTGCTGTAATGAAATCCCGGTACGATCGCGCCCCGTCTCCTTGTTGCCCGTGTTATCTGACGAAAGATACACGGCCCAAGGCTTTTCGTCCTTGACGTTGATTCTGGCATTCAGATCGTCACCCCTGTCGCTGGAGCCGGATATTCCGAGTACGACATCTATCTTTCGAGCCGGATTCTCGTTCGCCAACTGCACACTCTCCGAAAGAACTCGCGCATTGGGTGTTGTTCCCAACTGGAGCCCCGGCATACTAGAGAGGATATTTTGCTCGTCAAAGTATTCATTACCGACAACGGTAATCTTCCCCAGTTTTGCTTCCAGCACATTGAGCTGTACGACCCCCTGGGTAAGCTCCTGTTCAGGCACCAGCACATGAACAGCGCCATAACCTCGTTCGCGATAGGCACTCTCAACCGCTTCAAGCGCCTTCTGGATATCACCATAAACTTTGCTTGCGCCAACAAAAGGAGCAACCCGGCGTTCCAGTTCGCCCGAATCGATCAGCGTGTTGCCGGCGATCTCGAAACGTTGAATGGAAAACTGAACAGTCTCAGCCCCCACTCCAAAACAGAAAAAGCAAAAACACAAACTCCCCAGCCTGACCGCACGCAACATCATGTTGTAACACATATCAACCAATCCTCTTCTGCCTGCAGCAAAGACCTTGCCAACCAATCAAGACGATGCGTGACCTGACTACCCAAGACAACAAAAGAAACATAGCCTAAAAGCAAACTACGGTAATTTAACATTTATTCAACCAAGAAAAAACCTCGGCTGATATCAATAAACTTTCAATTAGTTCAATAAGTTAATGCTGAAATAGATCCAGCACAAAACCATTTGGAATCCAACACCTTGAACCTGTCGAAGAATTTTCCCCACGAGGTGCTTCAACAGGCAGCCAAACACAAAAAAAACAGGGGCGGAACTTATCAGTTCCGCCCCTGCTCAATCCAATCGTGCTGGACAAAAAACAACTCCAGCAATCAATCCGATCAATCCTTTTGCTTGCGCGTCAGCTTTTCCTTGATACGCGCCGACTTGCCG
>CAZZDF010000279.1:0-3019 GCA_964652915.1 uncultured Propionivibrio sp.
TGTCGGTGACCGCCATGACCAGCGTCGAAACGATGTTGAAAGCCGCCACGGCGACAATCAGCGAAAGGATGATAAACATCATGTTCTTCTCGATCTGCACGGCACGGAAAAAGTTGGCATGGCTGCGCGTCCAGTCGCTCAGATAGGCGGGCGTATCCAGTGTTTCGGCCAGTTCACGCACCACTCGCGGCGCCTTGAACAGATCATCCAGCTTCAAACGCACGCCGGAAACGCGATCGTCCATGCGATAAAGACGCTGCGCATCTTCCATGCGGATCAACGCCAGCCCGCTGTCGTACTCGAACATGCCAACTTCGAACAAGCCGCTCACGGTAAAGGTTTTCAGCCGCGGCACCACGCCGGCTGGCGTCACCACGCCCTGCGGGGCAATCAACGTCACCTTGTCGCCGACATAAACCCCGAGCGCCCGCGCCAGCTCGCTACCGAGCACAATATTGAAGGAATCCGGCTGCAACGAATCGAAGCTTCCTTCCTTCATGTGCGAGCGAAAATCGACCACCTTGTCCTCATAGTCCGGTAACACGCCGCGCACCATCGCCCCGCGCACCGATTCACCAAACGACAACATGCCCTGCGCCTGGACGAAAGGCGCCGCCGCCAGCACACTGTGATGTTTGCCCGCCTGTTCGGCAACATGGAGCCAGTCGGACATCTCGCCGTTCGCCCCGCTGATCTGCACGTGCGAAACCACGCCGAGAATGCGCGCGCGCAGCTCGGTCTGAAAGCCGTTCATCACCGAAAGCACGACGATCAGCGCGGCCACGCCCAGCGCAATGCCGAGCATCGAAATCAGCGAAATGAAAGAAACAAATTGATTACGCCGCTTGGCCCGCGTATAGCGCAGGCCAATCAACAGTTCGTAAGGAAGAGCCATCAGGGAAAAAACTCGCTTAAATCGGCAAAAAAGCGGAGCCGGAGGACAAAAAGCGCTATGGTACACTTTTTGTCCGGCTTCTTTGTCCAAAACAGCGTCACCACAACTGCCGCTCAAAAAGCCGTTCGGAAAGCAACAAAATGTACACCCTGCGGATCAACGACAACGAGTACACCTCCGAAAAAGACCTTGAGGTGCTCGATTTCCTGCGCGAAAACCTGCGCCTGACCTCGGTAAAAAACGGCTGCGGCGATGGCCCTTGCGGCGCCTGCATGGTGCTCATCGATGGCAAGGCCAGCCGCGCCTGCCTTTACACTGCGGCCAAAGTTGACGGCAAAAAAATCGTCACCGTCGAAGGCCTGCCGCAACGCGAACAGGAAGTCTTTGCCTACACTTTTGCCAAGTCCGGCGCCGTGCAGTGCGGCTTCTGCATCCCCGGCATGGTGATGAGCGCCAGCGGCCTGCTGGCCAACAACCCCGACCCCACGCTGGCCGAAGTCAAAAAAGCCATTCAACCCAACATCTGCCGCTGCACCGGCTATACGAAAATTGAAGAAGCCATTCTCGATGCCGCGCGAATGCTGCGCGAGAACGAGCCAATTCCCGAGCCCGAGGCCATTGGCGAAGCCGTCGGCAGTCGCGTTCCGCGCACCGATGCGCAGCCCAAGGTGCTTGGCACGGCCGAATACGTCGACGACCTGCAAGTTCCCGGCATGCTGCACGGCGCGGCCTTGCGCGCCCCGGCCCCGCGCGTGCTGATCAAGGGCATCGACACCCGCGAAGCCGCAACGATGCCCGGCGTTGTCGCCATCATGACTGCCAAAGACATCCCCGGCGAGCGTTATCAGGGGCACATCATTGCCGACTGGCCGGCGATGATCGACATCGGCGAAGAAACCCGCTACGTCGGCGACGCCATCGCCATTGTCGCCGCTACCACACGCGCCGAAGCCAAAGCCGCTGCCGCCGCGATCAAACTCGACTACGAGGTGCTAAAGCCCGTTTCCACCTGCGCCGAAGCGCTGGCCGAAGGCGCGCCCAAGATCCACCCGGAAGGCAACCTCTTCAGCCAGACCTCGCTCGGGCGCGGCGACGTCGATAGCGCGCTGCAAAACGCCGCACACATCGCGCACTTTACCTTTCACACCCCGCAAACCGAACACGCCTATCTTGAACCGGAAAGCGCATTGGCCGTCCCGCAGCCTGACGGCTCGCTAACCGTCTATACCGGCACACAAAGCATCTACGACGACCATCACGCGATCATCGGCGTGCTCGGCCTGCCCGCCGACAAGGTACGCATCATCGGTAAAAATGTCGGCGGCGGCTTCGGTGGCAAGGAAGACCTCTCGGTGCAGCATCACGCCGCGCTGCTGGCCTGGCACACCGGCCACCCGGTCAAGATGACGATGGATCGCATCGAAAGCATCCGCTCCAGCACCAAGCGCCACGCTATGGAAATGGAATACACCGTCGCCTGCGACGAAAATGGCGTACTCACCGCCATCAAGGCGCGCATTCTGGCCAACAAGGGCGCCTACGCCTCGCTCGGCAGCCACGTGCTGCGCCGTGCCTGCACCCATGCCGGCGGCCCTTACAAAGTCCCCAACGTCGCCATCAAAGGCCTCAGCGTCTACACCAACGACTGCCCCGGCGGCGCCTTTCGCGGCTTTGGCGTCACCCAAACGTGTTTTGCCATGGAATCTTGCCTCAACTATCTGGCCGGCCAGGTAGGCATTTCGCCGTGGGAAATCCGCTATCTGAACGCCGTCGAACCCGGCGACACGCTGCCCAACGACCAGCTCTGCGACGAAAGCACGGATATCAAAGAAACCCTGCTGGCGGTCAAGGACGCCTACGACAGCCGCCCGGATGCCGGCATCGCCTGCGCCCTGAAGAGTACCGGCCTTGGCGGCGGATGCTGCGACGTCGGCCGCGTCCGCATCCGCATTCTCGGTGGCAAGCCCGTCGTCTACACCAGCGCTGCCTGTATCGGCCAGGGTCTTGGCACCACCGTGCTGCAGATGGCCTCGGATGCTTCCGGCCTGCCTTTTGCAAGCTTCGAAATCGCCGACCCGGACACCCATACCTCGCCCGATGGCGGTACCACCACCGCCTCGCGGC
>CAZZDF010000280.1:0-2997 GCA_964652915.1 uncultured Propionivibrio sp.
GATAGAGAACGAAAAACAGGGCGATGACCGGCGTGTAAAGTTCGAGGACAAGCAATGGCAGCATGATGAGATAGGCCAACGCGGTGATCCACCAAAGGAAATGGCTGGCCGGATCTTCGCCACCGCAGCGCGTGCTCAGGCTGTGCGCCTTGCGGCTCGACCAGGCCGAACCGAGGTGGAAGAAGAAATAAACGACACCGATCAGCAGGGTGCTGCGCTGATCCTGGCCTACGGCCAGCAACAGCGGCAGGCCCAGGATCATGGTTTTGATCATCGGCTGGACGTAGTCCTTGACTACGTCGAAGAAGCCTTCAAAGCCCATCGATTCGGCCATCAGGCGGCGCAGGCCGGCGACTTTGACGGAGTCGCGCAGGGTCTGCCACATGTGGACAAAAACCTGCCTGATGCTTGGTTCCTGCTCGGGGCGGCCATCGAGTTCCTTGGGGTAGGTGCACAGCGAAACAAAGCCGATGCTGTAGGGAACCAGCGCGGCCAGGAACAGGGCGTTCAGGTTGCTGGTGAAATAGGCGATGGCGGTGGCGATGGGGATGGAAACCGCCGAGCCGATTTTTGACCAGGAGCGCGTGTAGCCATAGACCTTGGTTTTTTCTTCCAGCCGGTCGTTCAGGCGCAGCCAGGTGAAGATCATCGATTTGTGCGTGCCTTCGCGGAACGCTTCGCCAATGCCAAAGAAAAAGACGCCGATAAAGAGGTAAAGCAGCTCGTTCGGCAGCAGGCCGAAACAGAGGAAGGCGATCATGTAGGCGAGGTAGGAAACGAGCATGCAGCGGCGTCGCCCGTAGAGGTCGGCAATCGCCCCGGCCGGAATATTGGTGGCGTTGATGCAGAATTCGCGAAAGCCGATGAGAAAGCCCACCGAGGCAAACGAGTTGCCGCCGCCGAGCAGAAACAGCATCATGAACGGCTCGAAGTACCGCTGGTTCTTCAGGAAGCCGTAAAGGGAAAAACGGAAAATCATGCTTGGAGGTCTTTTATGGTGAGGGAAAGTATTTAACCACAGCGTGCTCGCCATGTTCGCCGTGGTTAAATTGGAATTCTAAACTGAGCCATTCGCGCATATTCGTACGGTGATCCTATAAGCATGTCCGACAAAGCCCGTTCTCTCCCTGTTTTCCCTCGCTGGCGTTGGGGCGTCGCTGCGCTTGGCGTGTTGCTGGTCGCGTTGGCCGGCTTGGGCTGGCTGGGCGGGAGCGAGAGCGGTTTGCGTGTGTTGTGCTCGTTGCTGACGCAGGCAAGTGCCGGGCGCTTGCAGATCGATGCGCCGGGCGGGCGGCTGCTGGGCGACTGGACGGCACAGGCGGTGCGTTGGCGCGATGCTTCGCTGGAGGTCGAGGTCCGGCAGCTGTCGGTAAACTGGTTGCCGCGCGAGTTGCTTGGCCGCCATCTGGCTGTCGAACGAATCGATGCGGCCAGCGTTCGGGTGTTCTTTGTACTGACGCCGGAGCCCATCGTTCCGCCGGAAAGCCTGCGTTTGCCGGTGTCGGCGCAGATCGGCCGCGTTGCCATCGGGCGGGTGTCGTTTGGTAAGGCCGACGAAAATGCCGTGAGCGTGGCCGAGGCCTTGGTTTTTTCGATTGACAGTGACGGGCAGCAGCATCGGATGACTGATTTGCGCGCGCAGCTCGGGCAACTGGCGCTGGCCGGCGATGCCGCGCTGGCGGCTTCGCCGCCTTTTGTACTCAAGGTGCAGGCCGCATTGCAAGGCACAGCGCTCGGTCAGCCGTTTACGCTGACCTTGCAGGGCGACGGGCCGCTCGGGCAGTGGCCGGTGGAGGGAAAAATTGTTTCCGGTGACAGCGTTTCTGCTAAAACCGTTGCGCCTTCCGGCGAACTGCACGCCTTGCTGACGCCGTTTGCCGCTCAGGCGCTCAAATCCATGCAACTGCAATTCACCCATATCGATCCGTCGGTTTTCGCCACGAATGCGCCCGGTGCTTTGCTCGATATTGCCGCGAATCTCGAAACCCAGACTGCCGAAGCCGGCGAAACGGGCGCACGCGGCCATTTGTCCGTGCTTAACCGGCAAAGCGGGGCTTGGGATAAAGGGCGGCTGCCGGTCGAGTCGTTGCAGAGCGAGGTCGATTGGCAGGGCGAACGCTTGCAGTTTGACGGCTTGCAGCTCGGGCTTGCCGGCGGCGGGCGTTTGAAGGGGCAGGGAGCCTATGCGTCGAGCCAACTCGCGCTGGATCTGGCGGCGAGCGGCGTCGATGCGCGCGCGCTCGATAGCCGTTTGCTCGCAACGAAGCTGGGCGGTGCGTTGCGGGCGCACATCGGTGGCGAACAGCAGGCGCTGGAAGTGGATCTGCGCGATGCGCAGATGGCCTTGAGTGCGCAGGCGACGGTGTCGCCGGAGGCGGTCGATCTACCGCGGTTGCAGCTGACGCATGGCGAGGCGCGTCTGGCGGCGCAGGGGCGTCTCGAATTGGGCGGCGAGCGCCGCTTTTCGGCCAAAGGCACTTTGCTGAGCTTCGATCCGTCGCGTTTTTTGCCGGCGAAAGAGGCGGTGCGCAGCGTGATCAATGCTAGTTTCGATGCCGCTGGCACGCTTCAGCCGGCCTTGGCGTTGGCCTTGCGTTTTAACCTGCACAACAGCCGGTTTGGATCGCAGGCGTTGAGCGGCAAAGGCGAGGTCGATTTTGCGGCGGAGCGCCTGCGCAAGCTGGAAGTCGATGTCGATGCCGCGGGCAACCGGCTCTCAGCAGCCGGCGCTTTCGGCAAGGCCGGCGATGCGCTGCGTATCAAGCTGTTGGCGCCGAGGCTGGAAGCCGTCGGCTGGACGGGCCTGGGCGGCGATGCGCAGGCCGATGTCGTGGTCGGCGGCAGTCTTGCCGAGCCGGTTTGGTCCGGCGAAGTGCAGGCAACGCGGCTGCGTTACGGGAAGGTTCTGGATCTGAAAGGTCTGGCGCTTTCAGGCCAACTGGGGAGCGGCGCACAGGGCAAGGCCGCCGGGGCGTTGCGTTGCGCGGAATGCGCCTT
>CAZZDF010000281.1:0-2996 GCA_964652915.1 uncultured Propionivibrio sp.
GGGCACAAACTAGCATTTCATACCATCGCATTCGCGTCCGAACACATCTCAAGCACGACCCAAGGATTCAGTCTCATGCCTATTGTCGGTATCGGACTGCGCCTTTGCGCTCGTCGTATTTCTCGCCCCTCGTGGCAGAACGGTAGCTGGAATCAACCGGGCATTTCGCCTAATCCAGTATTTCAAAACCCTCGCGGGAACGCTTTCCCGCATCGGGGAAGCTCCGCGAAAGTTTTTCAAGGAGCAAAAATGAATATCGAAAAACGTAAGACCGCGCCGCTATCGGCAATTCAACTGAAACAATTAAAAGTTGATGCCAAAAACATTCGTACGACAGCCGAACGCAAGCAAGTGACGCTGGACCAGTGGGAAGAACGTGACGAAACGTTCCATGCCAAGCAATACTTCGAATTGGGCTGTTGGTTGTTCTACTACAGTAGTCGAATTTACAAGCCCGAAGGACTGGCCGACCGTATCGATTGTATGCGACGTATCTTTGAAGCCGGGCTAACTCATCTCAATTATGAGTTTTTTACCGTGTTCGATTTTGGCTCCCGCCAATTCGATACGCTGGTTGAGATGGGGGATGCCACGGCGGTTATCGATGGCGTACGCAAGCACATCAACGATAGCGAAGAAGGACTCAAGATCCGAGAGGCATTTCAGTACATGGGTTGGCCGATTGAAACTCAAGGCAGTCTACTGTAACGCTTCAAATCACCCGGAGGGTTCCGCTCCTTCGGGGAACTTCTCCGGGTTTTCTGCTACCATAAAACCAAGGAGTGAGAAATGTCGATGTCTATGCCGTTCGATACACTTGAATACGCACGAAAACTGGAATCGACGGGCATGCCCACCGCTCAGGCGGAACAGCAGTCCAAGATGCTGGCCGACGTGCTTGGTAAATCAGTGGCGTTTCCGAGTGATCTTGTTTCTCTGGAACGCAACCTGATCGCCAAAACCGAGTCGACCGAACTCAAGCTCGAAAACAAACTGGCCGTAATGACCGGTGATATTAGTCTGCTCAAATGGATGATGGGAACGTTGATCGCGCTTAACGTGGCGATTGTCGTGAAACTTTTTATCCAGTAACAGGCTTTTTATACCTCCCCCGCGCAGTTCTACTGCCGGGGGAACGGCCTTGCAAAAGGCTATCAAAAAGCCATTGCCATTCGCTGAATCACTAGCCTAGAATCACCCTATCCGCCAGCTGGGGCGCAATCTAGCAGTTCAACTTGCCGCATATTGCGACACGCCCGTTCCAAACAGAACGACAAGGATTCAGTCTCATGCCTATTGTCGGTATCGGACTGCGCCTTTGCGCTCGTTAGCATTTCTCGCCATCAATGGCAGAACGGTAGCTGGACTTAACCGGGCATTTCGCCTAATCCAGCATTTCAAACCCTCGCGGGGAAACTTTCCCGCGCCGGGGAAGCTCCGCGAATTTTTCAAGGAGCAAAAATGAAGGAAGCTCTCTACACAACAGCAAGGCTTCGGCCTGATGTCGAGAAAACGTGGACACCGTCCGGGTTTGAGCCAGGCGAAGTGGTTGCCGTGAAGTATTGGCATCACGCGTATGACGCAACAACCCGGATGTACCGCCCGATTTTCTACATAGCCAAAACAAAAAACTTTCAGCAACACTTTGCTGACGGTACCTTTGCCACGGTTTACAACGCGGCATTGGATTCTTTTGTTATTTAACCCAAAGGAGACGCAATGGAGCATTTTGTCGGTTACATGCGCAGCGCAGACGGTGTTGTAATCAACGTCGAATTCGCAGCGCCGATCGGCGCGTCGCAAGAAATCAAGGACGCTGCATTTCTGGCTGCTTTGTCGCAGCAGGTAGAAATCAACTATCTCGCAGTCGGCACAGCGGACAACGTTTAATCGTTTAAAACCCTCGCGGGAAGCTTTCCCGCCGGGGAAGCTCCGCGAATTTTTCAAGGAGCAACAAATGGAAAAACCATGGGAAGCACAATATTCAAAATGGCGACATGGCGGTTGGTATGTCACCAATGTGCGGTACATCGGAGGGGCAGTCGGTTGCGTAAGCAATAACTATCCCGACAAGAAATGGCGAATCGCTTGCGATAACCGAGATGAAGATTTCACCTTCCCGTCTCGGAATGCCGCCGCGCTGGCTGAATATCAGTTGGCAAAAGCTCAGATGGACGCGGAGCTCCAGAACTGGATCAGGAATGGCGAACAACTAAGTCAGATCATTAACGACTACGAGGTTCGCATTCTTCGTAATTTCGAACAGGATTACTGTATTCAGGTTCTACAAGGGGGAAAAGAAACAAAGTGTTTCGGCTCCACCGGTTGTTTCGAACAAGCGCTCGCATGGGCAAGGGACGAAGCAACACAACTCAAGAAGCAGTCAAGTGTGCTCAACGATGGTTACGCTGACACAATCATCGGTGATCGTCATGAGGCATACGACGCACTGGAAATACAAGGCGTGCGAGACATCAACTCACCGGACGATCAAGGCGGATCGTGCTGTGAAGTGAATAACGAGAATCCGCAGTTTTTCTCGGTCTACGCGCACTTGAAGGAAGGCGGTATCGAATGTGTTGGCGATTTTGCCACGCACATTTTGGCTAACGCCTATGCAACGAAACTGGCCACAGAACACCGCTGGCCGATCTACGACTGCGTGCCATCGCAGCACAGGTAGTTATTATTCAAAGCAACCCGTAAGGGCTCACACAGCCCCTTACGGGGCTGGTGCGCCCTCTTTTTTTCAAAAAAGGAGCCATCATGCAATTGGATCTGCTAGAACCTTTGTCGTCAGTAACAGACGACAGCAGCAAAACCAACGATCCGGCGCCCGTCCAAAGCATCGGCGAACATTTCGCACGGATCTATGCGGAATACAAAAAGGCCGTGGATCTCTGGGCAACCAGCCTTTCCGTGTTGTTCCACGACGAGCACGAAATATTGCCTTGCGAATCGTATATGCAGGCGATAAAAACGCTCGATGAGTACGA
>CAZZDF010000282.1:0-2995 GCA_964652915.1 uncultured Propionivibrio sp.
TGATTTCGCTCGACCTGCCGTCGATGCGCGAACCGTATCAGAGCGTCGTTCCGCTCCTGGGCCACAGCATCGCGGAAATCTTCGAGCATTATCTGGCCCACTCGGAACAACTCGCTTCGCGCTTTTTCCTTGCCGCCTCGACTTCGGCAGTTGGCGGCCTGTTTCTGCAAAAGATGCCGTCTGCCGACCAACGCGATGCCGACGGTTGGGCACGACTCGAAGCGCTCGCCGGCACGGTCCAGCCAAAAGAACTGCTTGAGCTATCCAGCGAAAGCCTGCTCACGCGCCTGTTCAACCAGGAAACCGTGCGGCTGTTCGATGCCCGGCCGGTCACGCACATCGTTCCGGAAAACCGGGGAAAGATTGCCACCCTGCTGCTTTCCCTCGGTCGCGATGAAGTTTACGGCGCACTCAAGGATCGTGGCACCATTGTCATCCGTGACGATCTGAGCAACCACGAATACCGCTTCGACAAAGCCGACATCGACGAACTCTTTCGCGACACCCCGGGAACTCCGCCGACCGTTCATTAACGCGCACTCCGCAAACGGCTCCCTGGCTGTTCAAACTTTGTGCCAAGGCAAACTACTCTTCAGGATCGTTGTTGATGGCCCCTCCGATCTCCCGCCGCAACTTGTTGAAAACCGGAGCCGCCGTCGCCGGAACCGCGGTCGCCGCAGCTGCCGCGCCATGCCTCTTCCCGTCCAAAACAGCGGCCTTTGATCGCAACAACAGCGGCTGGCAAAAGAACGGCGCTGCCGACTGCCCACCGCTCGCCGAATCGATTCAGGCCGACGTTGCCATTATTGGCGGCGGCTACACGGGGCTTTCAACAGCACTGCATCTGGCGCGGATCGATCCTTCGCAAAAAATCGTCATCCTTGAAGCCGTTCAGCCTGGCAACGGTGCTTCCGGCCGAAACGGAGGCATGCTCTTGCCGCAATTCGGCGAATCCATGTTTGAAACGCCGGAGGACTACGTATCGTTGCGCAAAGATTACGCCATCACGGTCAAAGCCATGCGTTCAATGCAGGATCTGGCGGCCAAGGACGGGCAATACTGTGGCTTGAAACTCGACGGTTATTGCCTGGCGATTCTGGACGAAGACGACCTCGATTACTACCGAGACTACGTCGCACAAACTTCTAGGGAAGGCATGAAGCTCGAGTTGTGGGACGCCGACACCGCCGAGGAGGAACTCGGCAGCCCGGAATTTGCCGGCGCTGTCTACGACCCGAATGGCGGCCAGATTCATCCCATGCGCTGGTTGCAGGTACTTCGGCGCGCAGCGGAAAAAGCCGGGGCGATCATCTACGGCGACAGCCCGGTCACCGCCATCCACGAGGGCCGGACGATAAGACTGGAGGTTGCCAACCGGCGAGGCCAGGTGGCAGCCAAAACCCTCGTGCTGGCAACCAACGGCTACACCCCGGCGCTTGGCTATTTCAAAAGCCGGGTCATGCCCGTTCATGCGCCAACCGGAATCACTGCTCCGCTCACCAAACAACAGCTGGCGGCGATGGGATGGGGAAGCCGCCTGCCTTTTTTCGACACGCGCAACTTCCTCTACCATCTTGTACTCACCGACAACCACCGTATTGTTGTCGGCGGCGGTAGCGCGCGCTACGAGCTCGGCGGCGACCTGATCTATCGGGGCGATCCGCTTGCCGACGCAAAAATGATGCTCGACGATCTGGCCCGCCTCTACCCGAAACTCGAAGGACTGCGCTTTGAGAAGGTGTGGAGCGGCGTAATGGGAATCACCTTTGACGGCGGCGAAGGACTCGGCGTCACCGGCGAGCATGACAATATCTACTACGCCCTCGGCTACAACGGACACGGCATCGTGATGAGCTACCTGTTTGGCGAAGCCATCGCCCACCTCTATCACGGCAAGCCCCACCCCCTGCAGGAAACCGGCCATATCAACCGTCCGCTGGCCTATATCCCGCAGGACCCTTACCGATGGATCGGCGCCACGGCAAACCTTGCCTATCTCCGCTGGCAGGATCAGGAGTTCTTCAAATAGAGTCCGATCAAATCGCTTCAGGATCGGTCAATTCGCCTTTACCCCTTTCAACTAACCGGATGTCACCATGCCAAACCAAACCATCGAACGCCTCGGTACCACCCGCCGCTATTCGGACGTCGTCGTCCACGCCGACACGGTCTATCTCGTCGAAGTGCCGGCCACGCTAAATGCCGACATCATCACGCAAACATGGGAAGTGCTGACCAGCGTTGAGAAGCTGCTCAAAAAAGCCGGCAGCGACAAGTCGCGCCTGCTGATCGTCACGCTTTACCTGCGCGACATGGCGGACTACGACGCAATGAACGCCGTGTGGGACGAATGGGTTCCCGAAGGCACCGCGCCGACGCGCGCCTGCGTCGAAGCCCGACTGGCGCACCCCGACTGGCGCATCGAAGCGGTAGTGACGGCGGCGCGCTAACCGCCATTTCGCAGATTCCGGCTTTAGCTTCCCATCCCCGGGAAGCTCATCGCGCCTTTCATGCGCAGCAGGTGAACCTTGGCGAGACCGCCTTTGGCGGTTTCCCGGTAAGTCGATTTCATGTCGCAGCCGGTTTCCCACATGGTACGCACCACCTCATCGAAGGAAACGATGTGCTGACCGTCGGAGAGCATGGCGTAGGCTGCACAATCGACAGCGCGGACGGCGGCGATGGCGTTACGCTCGATGCAGGGAATCTGCACATAACCGCCAATCGGGTCGCAAGTGAGGCCGAGGTGGTGTTCCAGACCCATTTCCGCCGCGTATTCAATCTGGCGTCCGGAAGCGCCGAGCAACTTTGCTGCCGCCGCGGCGGCCATGGCGCATGCCGTGCCCACCTCACCCTGGCAGCCAACTTCGGCGCCGGAAATCGAAGCATTGCGTTTAACCAGATTGCCGATCATGCCGGCCGTGGCCAGCGCGCGAACAATCTTGTCGTCCGACAGATTGCGCTGCTTCTGCAGGAAATAAAGCACCGCCGGCAG
>CAZZDF010000283.1:0-2972 GCA_964652915.1 uncultured Propionivibrio sp.
CGATTGAGGCCGCGCAAATCGTAGTCGCTTTACTGCCGCGTTCTTTCGTGGATGAAATAACCGCGAATCCCGAGGCGTACCTTCTGCCAGACAGCTTGAACCGATTGGCCGGAATCTACGATTTGCCCTCCAGAAGTTTCAAGGAGGAGGGTACCGACGTGAGCGTTTCGCTCATGGTGTTTGGTCTTGACCGCAAAGGCTTCGCCGACGCGCCAAGACACAAACTCGATGACTTGAAAGAAAGTTTGCCCCCCATTTCCGACCTTAGAATCATTGAACGACATGGGGAAGCAAAACTTGCCGTGCGTGGCTTCGAAAACGACGGACCGTCTATCACCCTCCCGGTGACCGGCAACCCGACAGTTCGAATCACGCATGACGGACGCCGTATCGGATTGCAGTACCACTGCGGTCTGACACAGGCCAAGGTCGCTAACGCCATCTTGCGCCAGAGCGTCTTCGAGGAAAGTCCGCCGTTACACCGCCACCCGAAAGGTATGCGGTTTTCCGGTCAAGGGGTACTGGACATGGAAGTTCATCTTGCCCAGGATAATCCGCAAGCATCATTCGAGGAGTTCGTTGAGGTTATCGTCAAAGCAGGAGGGGAGGCGGTTGTTGCAGCAGGCCTCCGGGAATATCTGACGCGCCGCGCTCGCAAGAGCCAACGACAAGCGACACCACTCCGCCACACGATCTATGTGGAAGAAGGAGTGGCGAGCAATAGCAACATATTGCTCGCGAACCCGAAAAAACCCATGGTGGCCAACCCGAAAGTGTGGGGTTCTCCCACCTTGACACCGGGACAAGCCATTGAGTTTAGGCAACTGCCGGAGGGCGGGTACGGATTCACCGTGTCTGGTCTGGAATTTACGATCAGCGCCGAAGATCTGTATCAAAATTTCACCGTCACCCAAGGAGCTGCCCAAAGTGGATGGACAACCGTTCATGAAGGATTATGCAGCGCATTTCCGGAACAAGCACATTGGTGGACAGAACGAGCCAAGCGTCAGGGGATCGACCAATGGCTGACCTGGGGCTACCAGTTCGATGATCTTATTGAACTGGCCATGAAACCATGCGGAGCAATTACCGCGTGGGACATGGGCTTAGGTAAGGCAAGACTGGCTTCGGCACTGATTCTTTTGATCGGTTGCCGTCATGGCCTGATTGTCACCGAAGCCGGCCTTATCGACGAGATGGAAACTGAACTCAAAGGACTGCCTATTCCGGCAGAATCCTGGCAGATCATAACCAAACCGTCACAGGCAAAAACGTTGCGCCAGATCAATGTAATCTCCTACGAACGCCTACGGATGGAAATACCTTCCGTAACGGACACAGGAGAAAGCAAAGTGAGGCGTGGCAAAAAACGCATGCATCTAACCTACGCGGGCTTAATGCGTCGGCGGATCGGCGTACTGGTTCCGGATGAAGGGGATGTGTTGGCGAACCCGCAATCAGACCAGACTCAGGCGTTGTATCAGTTGTCGGCAAAACGACGCTATGTTTTGACG
Organism: uncultured Propionivibrio sp.; assembly: GCA_964652915.1. GTDB lineage: Bacteria > Pseudomonadota > Gammaproteobacteria > Burkholderiales > Rhodocyclaceae > Propionivibrio. The sequence goes on from CAZZDF010000283.1 coordinate 1,515, forward strand.
GCCACACCGCTGGCGAACTATCCAAGAGACGTAGCCCCCATACTGGCCTTTACCGGCGGGGATGGAACGGCGGCACAACCCTACGGGTGGCGTCGCGGGTATCTGGAACAAAACTGGCGCAAAACCGTGGCTTTTTCCGAGCGCGGAATTGAAGCGTTTCGCAATAACTTTGTCACCATGGAATGGGCTACCCGAGAATTCGAGGACACCCTGATCGAGGGAGCAAAGCGGGAAATACCGAGGATCAACAACCTCGCGAAATACCGGGCAATGCTGGCGCCGCATGTTAAGCGCCGGACATCAGAAGAACCAGACGTGCAACGGTATATACAAATTCCCAAAGAACATCGGGAAACAGTGGACGTGCCGTGGGACGATGCCCATCTGGCTTTCTATATCAAGGTCGCCGAAGAATTTGCGAGCTGGTACGGAAAAGCCAAGGAGGAAGGCGGGAGAAGCAACAACTTGATTGCCATCCTCGCCCGCATCCGGGCAGTTAGTTTCGCATCCGACTATCCGCAATACGGGGTGGAAGGATTCGGCGCTTACTTAACCCTGACCAGCAAGCAACGCTGGGTTCTGGACGAACTGGAACAACTGGCAGCACAAGGGAAAAAAACCGTGCTCTATGCGGAAAACCCCGGACAAATCGACTTGCTTTACCGTCATTTGTCCAACCGAGGGGTAGATGCCGTACGATTTCACGGAAATATCCCGATCAAGCAACGCACGCAGGATCTCAATCATCGTTTTCGCAATGGTGATTGTCCGGTTTTGTTGGCGACGCTTGGGGTAACTCAAAAGGGATTGAACCTGTGGCAAGCGGAAGAAGTCATTCTTTTATCCCGTTCGTGGTCATCGTCAGTCGAAGAGCAAGCCATTCATCGCTTACTCAGACCACAACAGAAAAAGAATGTCCGCGTGCGGTATGTTCAATTACCAGGAGGGATTGATATCTACAAGGAACAACTGGTGAACTTCAAACGGGATTCGGCGAAAGCTGGACTCGATTGGGGAACACCCGAAACAGACAGTGTTGAGTTTTTGCATTTAGACACCGTTCTGAATCGCTTTGTTGATGGTATATCCCGCATGTACAACATCAAACGCTGGGATCTGCAAAAGTACCTGCAGAAAGTAGCAGCAGAAGCTAAGGAGGCATGCAATGCGCGATTCTAAGATCAGCCCGGCAACAATTACCTTCGGAGACGATTCGGTGGTTGTTCGACGCCAAGGCAAAAGCCAAGTCATTGTGGCCAACATCTTGGGGGCACAAACGGAGCCGCATTCAAAATCCGTTTGGCTCGACCGGCTGGTGCATCAGCCCAAAGAATCGTTGTTTATGGAAGGCGATAAGGTTTGGACAGTAACGGGAGCCATATCGACCGTTCTGACCTGCACCAACAGTTGATACAAGGCGAAAGCCAAAAAGGCATCTCCGAGCAATCGGGGATGCCT
>CAZZDF010000284.1:0-2939 GCA_964652915.1 uncultured Propionivibrio sp.
GTGGCATGGCGATGATTTTTCAGGAACCGGCAACGAGCTTGAATCCGGTGCTGACCAACGGGAGGCAGATCGGCGAGGTGCTCGAACGGCATCTGGGCTTGCGCGGCGCGGCAGCGCGTGAGCGGGCGCTGGAACTGCTAGCCGCCATGGGCATTGCCGATGCAGCGCGGCGGCTCGATGAATACCCCTTCCAGCTCTCCGGCGGGATGAAGCAGCGGGTGATGATCGCCATTGCGCTGGCGGCCAATCCGCGCCTGTTGATTGCCGACGAGCCGACCACGGCGCTCGATGTGACGATTCAGGCGCAGATTCTCGATCTCTTGCGCCGATTGCAGGCTGAGCGCGGCATGGGGATGTTGCTGATTACGCACGATCTGGGCGTGGTGGCGCAGATGGCACAGCGGATCGGCGTGATGTACGCCGGGCAGATCGTCGAGGAAGCACCGAGGGAGGCTTTTTTCGCGTCACCGTGCCACCCGTACACGCAAAAGCTGTTTGCCGCCTTGCCCGATTCGGCGCGGCGCGGTGGCCGGCTGGAAACGATTGCCGGGCAGGTGCCGGCGCTGTCGGCGATGCCGGGCGGCTGCCGTTTTGCCGAGCGCTGCCCGCACGCCTGGTCGCGTTGCCGCGATGAAGCACCGGCGTGGCATGAGGCGGGAGAGGGGCATCGCGTGCGTTGCCATCTGCTGGCCGAGCCGGGGCGGGCGCTTGCCCCCGCTGTGAAGATCGATGCGGTAGCGGCAGGAGATTCCACGCCAAACACATCGCTGCTGGCTGTGCAGGATCTGCGCGTGCATTTCCCGATCCGGCGCGGTGTTTTGCAGCGCGTCGTCGGGCAGGTCAAAGCCGTCGATGGCGTGACGCTGGAACTCACGCGCGGGCGCACGCTGGCGCTGGTCGGTGAATCCGGTTGCGGTAAGACGACGGTCGGCAAGGCCATCTTGCAGTTGATCCGGCCAACGGGCGGTCAGGTGCAGCTTGAGGGGCGGGAACTAACCAATCTCTCGCGTGGCGAATTGCGGCCGTTGCGCAGGCGGATGCAAATGATTTTTCAGGACCCGTTTTCCTCGCTCAATCCGCGGCTTTCGGTCGGCGAGATCATCGGCGAGGGGATGAGCGCGCTGGGTGTGTCAGGGCCATCCGCTGATAAAACGGCGGCTATTGCGGCGTTGCTGCGCCAGGTGGGGCTCGATGCGGCGGCTGCAGAGCGCTATCCGCATGAATTTTCCGGCGGGCAGCGGCAGCGCATCGCCATCGCCCGGGCGCTGGCCGTGCAGCCGGAGTTGATCGTTTGCGACGAGCCGACTTCGGCGCTCGACGTTTCGGTGCAGGCGCAAATTCTCAATCTGCTCAAGGCCTTGCAGGACGATCTCGGGCTCGCTTACCTCTTTATCACACACAATTTCGCCGTCGTCGATTACTTGGCGCAGGACGTGGCGGTGATGTATCTCGGGCGCATCGTGGAACGCGGCACGGTCGACGAGGTGCTGCGCTCGCCCCGGCACCCTTATACCAAGGCGCTGCTTTCCGCCGTGCCGAGCCCGCGCCTGGATGCACAACCGGATTTTGTTCGTCTCGCGGGTGAAACGCCGTCACCGGCCAAGCCGCCCGCCGGTTGCCACTTCCACCCGCGCTGCCCGCAGGCGAGTGAGAAATGTCGCGAAAGCTATCCGCAGGTGAAGGATGTGACGGCGACGCATTGCGTGAGCTGTCATTGGGTGTGATGCGGGAAGCTGGGTTCCGGCGTTCGCCGGAATGACATGCTGGGGCCTACTGAATCGTCAGCGTCTTGCCTGGCTTGAGGTCGTTCGAGGAGAGCTTGTTCCAGCGCCGCAGGTCGTCTTTGTCGACGTTGAACTGGCGGGCGATCGAGTAAAGGGTATCGCCTTTGCGCACGACGTAGCGGGTGTTCTTCTGTTTCTTTTTGTCGGACTCGCTCTTCTTGGTCGATTGCGCGACTTTTTCCGGCTTGTTTTCCTGTCTGGCGTTCTTTTTCTCCGCGACCTTGCTTTCCGTGATGACGGTCAGGCGGGTGCCGGCGGCTATTTTGTCCGAGCGTAGTTTGTTGGCGCGTTTGAGTTCGGCCACGCTCATGTCGTAGCGCTTGGCGATGGACGGCAGGGTTTCGCCCTTGCGGACGGTATGCGACTTGGTGGTTTTGCTTGTTGTTTCCGGCGTCGGGTCAGCGGCCGGCAGGCGTGGTTCGGGCAGGCTGGCCATGTCCGGCGAATCGCCGCCTTCCTGGCCGGCGACGAGCAGGGTCGTGCCGGGGCCGACCTTGATCTTGCCTTGAATGCCGTTGACCGCCTTGAGGTTGGCGACGGTCATGCCGAAACGCGGGGCTACTTTTTCCAGCTTGTCGCCCGGGCGCAGGGTGTAGGACTGCCAGTAGGACAGTGGCTTGTTGCTGCTTTCATGGGCTTCGAGATTGCTCATGAAAGTCTCGATTTTTTCCGCCGGGATGACGATTGGGGTTTCGGGCTGGATGACCGGGCGGTTGTGCGCCGGGTTCAAGGCGACGAATTCCTTGACCGGCATTTCGGCCAGCTTGGCGGCGACATTGACGTCGATATTGGTGGCTTTGGTGACGGTGCCAAAATACGGCCGGTTGGGAATTGGCGACAGGTTGAGTTCGGCAACCAGCGCCGGGTCTCCGAAAATATTCTTCAAGGCTTGCAGCTTTGGCACGTAGTTCTTGGTTTCGCCGGGCATGGTCAGGCTCAGGTAGTCTTCCGGCAGGCCGAGCGCGCGGTTCTTGTTGAGCGCCCGCCCAACCGCGCCTTCGCCCCAGTTGTACGAAGCCAGCGCCAGATGCCAGTCGCCGTGCAGCTCGTAGATCGTTTGCAGATAATCGAGCGCCGCCGAAGTCGAAGCCACGATGTCGCGCCGTTCGTCCTTCCACCAGTTCTGGTTGAGGTTGTAGCGCTTGCCGGTCGAGG
>CAZZDF010000285.1:0-2933 GCA_964652915.1 uncultured Propionivibrio sp.
GCGCAAGCCTCGGCCTGATCATCGGCAAACTGCGTCAGATAACGGGTCAGAACGGCTGCTTCCGGCGTGGTAAATCCGGTCTCCGTCATCTGCTCGGCATAGCCCGCACCCAGCGTGCCAATGATCGCACAGCGCTTCGGATGAACCCGGCCAAGCCACTGGCTGATCGTCGTCTTGCCGTTAGTTCCGGTAATGGCAATCAGCGAAAGCCGCTCGCTGGGCTGCCCGAAAACGGCATGCGCCAACGGGCCGCATAGTTGACGCAAGTTGTCCGATGACAAATTTGCTACCCGCCACTCGGGATTCCAGACAAACCCTTCGCCAGCCTGCCAAAGCACCGCACAAGCCCCTTTTTCGATGGCCCCAGCAATAAACTGCCGACCGTCAACCTGATCTCCAGGATAAGCGACAAACAGATCTCCTGGCCGGACCTGCCGACTGTCATCGGCAACACCGCCAGGCTGAACGCCCAACTCGGAGAGCTTTTCGATGAGTTCGGCCACACGCCGATTGATCGTCGCGCTCACAGTTTCTCCCTGACCGGCTGGCCGCCATTATTGACCTGCTGCGCCACCTGAATCGGCACATCGTGCGGAACACCCAGGGTACGCAATGCACCACTCATGATGTTGGCAAATACGGGGCCAGCGACGTCGCCACCGTAATGCCGCCCACTGCCCGGCTCATCGATCATCACGGCGATGATCAGACGCGGATCACTCACCGGGGCAAAACCAACAAAAGAGGCCACATACTTTTTGACGTACTGGCCGCTCTCCAGTTTGTATGCGGTCCCGGTTTTACCGGCAACGCGATAACCGGGAATCTGCGCTTTCGGCGCCGTTCCGCCGGGCTGCACGGCCATTTCCAGCATCGCACGCACCTCACGCACGGTCTGCTGACTGAAAACCTGCATACCGACTGGCGTACCCGACTCCAGTTTGGTCAGCGTAAGCGGCACGATGTCGCCTTCGCGCGCAAAAACCGAATAGGCTCTGGCCAATTGCAGCAACGACACCGAGATACCGTGCCCATACGACATCGTCGCCTGCTCGATAGGGCGCCACTGCTTCCAGTTGCGCAGACGACCGCTAACCTCGCCCGGAAAGCCAAGACGCGACACCTGACCAAAACCCACCGCCCCGTACATCTCCCACATTTGCTGCGGCGTCAGCATCGCGGCAATTTTCGCCGTCCCGACATTCGACGATTTCTGAACCACTTGCGCCACCGTCAATGCTCCGTGCGGATGCGCATCGGAAATGGTCGCCGAGCCAATTGTCAAACGCCCCGGCGCACAGTCGATCACCGTATCAAAACGCACCTTTCCGGCATCGAGCGCCTGCGCAATGGTGAACGGTTTGAGCGTCGAGCCAGGCTCGTAGGTGTCGGTCACTGCGCGGTTACGCAACTGGGCGCCGGACAGGCGCTCACGATTATTCGGGTTATAGGTCGGCCAATTCGCCAGCGCTAGGATTTCTCCGGTTTTGGCATCGATCACCACCGCGCCACCCGCCTTCGCCTTGAAATCTACAACCGCTTGTTTCAACTGACTAAAAGCCAGATACTGAATTTTCGAATCCAGCGCCAGACGAATGTCCTTGCCATCCTGCGGCGGCTTGATCGAACCGACGTCTTCGACGATCTGCCCACGACGATCCTTGATCACGCTGCGGCTACCCGGCTGGCCGATCAGCTGACTCTGAAAGGCCAGCTCGACGCCTTCAAGCCCCTTATCATCTACCCCGGTAAAACCAACCATGTGCGCAGTCATTTCACCGCTCGGATAGTAACGACGGTATTCCTTATCCTGTCCGATACCCGGCAGTTTCAAAGCCGCCACTTTTTCGCCGACTTCGGGTGGAAGCTGACGCCGCAAAAACACGAATGACTTTTCGCTATTGAGTTTTTTGCTCAACTCCTTTTCGGAGATTTCCAGCAATCCCGCCAGCTGTTTGGTCTGCTCCGGCGTCAACCGGGCATCCGCCGGAATGGCCCAAATCGATTTCATTGGCGTCGAAATAGCCAAGACATCGCCATTGCGATCCGCAATACGCCCACGCGACGCAGAAATTTCCAGATCACGCCGATAACGCGACTCTCCCTTTTCCTGCAAGAAGTCTTCATTAAGCACTTGCAGATAGAAAGAACGGCCAATCAATACGCCAAAACACATGAGAATCAGCAAGGCCATAAACCGCGAACGCCACGCCGGCAAACGCAGCTTCAACACCGGACTCTCGGCAAACCGATGCCCTGGCGCCCCTTTGAAGTTCATCATTGCGCACCTCCGGCCGGAAATGCGGTCACCATCTTCACGGTTTCCGGCGTGCGCATTTTGAGCTTTTCCCGGGCGATTTTTTCAACCCGTGGAGAAGTCGCCCAGGTTTGCAACTCCAGTTGCAGCTGGCCGTACTCGACGTCCAATTGCTTGGCGCGCTCTTGCTCGCTCTCCAGCGCCTGAAACAGCTTGCGGGCCTTGTGTTGCGAAGTGACCACACTCAGCGAACAAAGCACCGCAAGGAAAAGCAGCAAGAAATTCAGGCGCACCATATCAAGCACACCTCTGGGCAAGTTTTTCGGCCACGCGCATCACCGCACTGCGCGCCCGCGGATTGGCTGACACTTCCTCCGCATCAGCCTTGAACGGTTTTCCGACCAAACGCAAGCGGGGCTGCGGCAAATCGACCGAACGCAAAGGGAGATTTTTCGGCAGCCTATCCACGGCGGCTTCATCGCGCATGAAACGCTTGACGATACGATCTTCCAGCGAATGGAAGCTGATCACTACCAGGCGCCCCCCATCGGCCAGAACGTTCATTGCTTGCGGCAGGACTAGCGCGAGCTGATCGAGCTCTTGATTGACGTGAATCCGTAGAGCTTGAAAGGTACGCGTCGCCGGATCCTGGCCGGGCTCACGGGTCCGCACGGCC
>CAZZDF010000286.1:0-2917 GCA_964652915.1 uncultured Propionivibrio sp.
TTTCGGCTCCGTTTAAAAACCCGCCTCTGGCGGGTTTTTTTTTGCCGGTACAATGCGCTATTGTCTTCGAGTGAGTTCGTCTTCGATGACGATGAGCGGGTAGTTCCGTAACGACGGGTTCGGTATCGCCCATCCACGTTCATTCTTTGGCTTAGCGAATATCGTGAAAATTTCTTGTCCTGATCTTTCTCGTGGCTTGCTTCGGCTGATGTTGCCGATCGTGCTGGCTGTTTCAGCTTTCGGTTGGCCTCTGGCTGTGGCCGATGATTTGCCTGAGCTTGGCGAGTCGGCGCGAGCCGAGTTGTCTCCGCAACTCGAACGGAAAATCGGCGAGAGCATCATGAACGAAATTCGCTTGCGTGAGCCCAGTTACGTCGATGATCCGGAGATTAACGACTATCTCAATAATCTCGGTCGCCGTTTGGTCGAGTCAAGCGCCAATCCGACGAGCGAGTTTCATTTTTTCGCGATCAGCGACAACATGGTCAACGCGTTTGCCATGTTTGGCGGCTTTATCGGGGTAAACACCGGAACGATTCTGACGGCGCAGTCCGAGTCCGAACTGGCTGGGGTGATTGCGCACGAAATTGCCCACGTCACCCAGAACCACCTGGTCAGGCAGATTGCCAAGGCCAAGCAGAACACTATCCCGGCCTTGATCGGCATCGCCGTTGGCCTGATGGCGGCGCGCTCCAACAGCGATATCGCTTCGGCGGCAATCATGTCTTCGCAGGCCGGCGTGGTCTCTTCGCAACTTGCTTACACTCGCGAGTTTGAGCGGGAAGCCGACCGTGTCGGCTTCCAGACGCTCGACAAGTCAGGTTTTGACGTGCATGGGATGAGCGACTTCTTCGAACGTTTGCAGAAGTCGAGCCGCTTGTACGACAACAATGCTCCGATCTATTTGCGTACGCACCCGATGACCGTCGAGCGAATTTCGGACATGCAGAACCGGGCGCAGGAATATGGTTACCGGCAAGTGGTCAGCAGCCTGGACTTTTATCTGATTCGCGCCAAATTGCGCGGGATGAACGGCACGCCACGCGAAGCCGTTACCGACGCCGAAACGCTGCTGCGCGAAAAGAAATACTCCTCGCAGGCCGCGGCCCGTTACGGCTTGGCGTTCGCGCTGATGCGGGCAAAAGACGTGGCTGGGGCGCAGCGGGAAATGGACTCGATCATTGCGCTTAGGGTGGCTTCGCCGATCATTTCCGGGCTGGCTGCGGAAATCAAGGCCACCGCCGGCAATCTGGCTGCGGCGCAAAGCATCTATCGCGAAGCCTTGTTGAACTTCCCGCAGGCCAAGTCACTGATTTACGGCTACGCCGCGTCCTTGTCCGCCGGCAAAAAGTACGATGAGGCCGTACGCTTTCTTGATGCGCAGATACAGCTTTATCCTTCTGACTACAAGCTCTATGGCTTGCTGGCGAAAACCTATGCGGCGTTGGGCAAGCGGCTGGCGCAGTTGAAGACGCAGGCCGAGTTCTATTTGTTGCAAGGACAGCTGACGCAGGCGATTGAGCAGCTGCAGTTTGCGCAGAAGGAAACGGATGGCAACTTCTACGAACAATCGGCTGTCGATGCCCGCTTGCGCGAATTGCGCGTTTTGCAGGCCGAGGAAGCCAAGTTGAAGCGGAATGGCCTGTAGAATGGCGGCCTTTCATTGTTATGGAATGTGGAACAGGTCATGCAGTGTGATCGCGAACTTGATGTAAAGGGACTGAACTGTCCGCTGCCGATCTTGCGTACCAAGAAGGCGCTTTCGGAGATGACTTCCGGTCAGGTCTTGCACGTTCTGGCTACCGACCCGGGGGCCGTCAAGGATTTCCAGGCTTTTGCCAAACAGACGGGAAACCAGTTGCTGTCCTGTGACGAGACCGGCCCGGTGTTCGAGTTCTATTTCAAGCGCAAATAGTTACGCCGCGTTTATTTCTTACGACTGCATGATGACTCCGGTCGACGACTGTTTTTGCCTGTTTGACGATGATAATGGCCAGGCCATTTTATTGTCCGACTACCGGCGGGCGATTTGTTTTAACGCCGATGGCAGCGCCGACGATCTGGCGGCGGTGTTCGCGGCGTTTGAAGCCGCAGCGGCCAACGGTGAGTGGCTCGCGCTGGCCGCCGACTATGCGTTGGGGGCGTGCTTCGAACCGTCTGTTGCGCAGACCAGGGCAGAGCGCCCGCCTCTACGCGCCTGGGTGTTCGGTAAGGCGACGCGGCTTGCGCGTACTAAAGTCGAAGTATTTCTTGGGCGGAAGTTATCGGCGCTTGCCGAGCACGATCAGGTGGCCGGTGTTGCCGAACTGACGCCATCGCTCGACGCGCCAACTTACGCGTCTTCGGTTGAGCAGGTATTGCGCTGGATCGCCGAGGGCGAGTGCTACCAGATCAACCTGACTTTCCCTCTCGACTTCCGGCTTTACGGCCATCCACTGGCGCTCTACGCGGCTTTGCGCGAACGGCAGCCGGTTCGTTACGGTGCGTTTATCGCCACGCCGGAGGAAACGGTGGTGTCGTGTTCTCCGGAGCTGTTTTTTGAACGGTCCGGCGATCGGGTCATCACGCGTCCGATGAAGGGCACGGCGCCGCGCGGTGCGACGCCGGAAGAGGACGATGCGCGGCGCGCAGCCTTGCTGGCCTCCGAGAAGGAGCGAGCCGAGAACGTGATGATTGTTGATTTGCTGCGCAACGATCTCGGGCGTCTGGCGGCGCCCGGCAAGGTGCGGGTCGAGGCCTTGTGCGTGGCAGAGGCGTATCCGACCCTGTGGCAGGTGGTTTCGACGGTCGCCGCCGAGTTGCCGGGGGTGCGCTTGATCGACTTGTTCCGCGCGCTATTCCCCTGTGGTTCGATTACCGGGGCGCCGAAGATCGCCACCATGAAGAAGATCGCGCAACTCGAAAAATCGCCGCGCGG
>CAZZDF010000287.1:0-2910 GCA_964652915.1 uncultured Propionivibrio sp.
TGGCGGGTATTTCCGCTTCCGGCCTTGTTCAGGCCGATGTGCCCTTGGTCAAGGTTGATGGCTCATCGACGGTATATCCGATTACCGAGGCGGTTGCCGAGGATTTCCAGATTTCCAAAAAGAACACGGTGCGCGTGACCGTGGGGATTTCCGGCACCGGCGGTGGCTTCAAGAAATTCTGCCGTGGCGAGACCGATATTTCCAATGCCTCGCGCCCGATTACCAAGAAGGAAATCGAAGATTGCAAGGCCGCCGGCGTTGAGTTTCTGGAAATGCCGGTAGCCTACGATGCCTTGACGGTGGTCATTAACCCCAAGAATACCTGGGCGAAGAAACTGACCGTGGCTCAGCTCAAAGCGATCTGGGAACCGGCCGCGCAGGGCAAGATCACCAACTGGAAGCAGGTTGATCCTTCCTTCCCGGATCGTCCGCTCAAGCTTTATGGGCCGGGGGCTGATTCGGGTACCTTCGAGTACTTTACCGAAGCGATCAACGGTAAGTCGAAGTCGACGCGCGGCGACTTTACGGCCTCCGAGGACGACAATGTGCTGGTTCAGGGCGTTTCCCGCGATGTCGGCGGTCTTGGCTACTTCGGTTACGCCTATTACACCGAAAACAAGGACAAGCTGGCCGCTGTTTCAATTGTCGCGGCGGAAGGCAAGCCGGCCGTGGCGCCGACCCTTGATACGGTGATCAACGGTTCCTATCAGCCACTGGCACGCCCGATTTTCATCTACGTCAATGCCAAGTCGGCAGCCAAACCCGAGGTCAAGGAGTTCGTCGAGTATTACATGAAGAACGGTGAGAAACTGGCCAAGGAAGTCAAGTATGTGTCTTTGCCGGCCAAGGCCTACACCTATAATCTTGAGCACTTCGCCAAGATGGCGAAAGGAACCAAGTTCGGCGGCGAAAACAAGGTCGGATTGACGATCGAAGAGTTGATGAAGCTGGAAGCGAAATAAGTTGTTCTGATGCCTCCCGGCATTTGCCGGGAGGCGTTTTTGTAGCCATTTGATTAAAGGCAGTGCCGGATCTGCAGCAAATCACTGCCAGAAGGTTTGACCTTATGTCCCATGCTAGTGATCGATTGAAAATCGACCATACCCGCCACCTCAAGGAACGAATAATTGAGGCGGTGCTTTTTCTTGCGGCGTTCGTTTCCGTTTTTACGACGACCGCCATCGTTTACATCCTGATCAGCGAATCCTGGGTGTTTTTTCAGCATGTTCCGCTGAGCGATTTCTTGTTCGATACACAGTGGACGCCGCTATTCGAGGATGCGCATTACGGGATATCGGTGCTGCTGTCCGGCACGATTACCAGCTCGCTGGTGGCCATTCTCGTTGCGATTCCGCTCGGTACGATCATTGCCATTTACCTTTCCGAGTTTGCACCGTTTTCGGTGCGCGAGGTGGCCAAGCCCTTTCTTGAGTTGCTCGGCGGCATTCCGACGATTATCTACGGCTACTTTGCCTTGCTGTTCCTCACGCCGCTGCTGCAAAAAGTGTATCCCGACCTGCCCGGCTTCAATCTGCTTTCGGCGGGTATCGTCATGGGCATCATGATCATTCCTTATGTTGCGTCCTTGTCCGAAGACGCCATGCGCGCGGTGCCCATGGCCTTGCGCGAAGGCTCCTACGCCACCGGCGCAACGCGCCTGCAGACGGCCTTGCGGGTGGTCGTTCCTTCGGCCATCTCCGGGATTGCTTCGGCGTACATTCTGGGCGTCTCGCGAGCCGTTGGCGAGACAATGATTCTGGCCGTGGCTGCCGGGATGCAGCCGAATCTGACCTTCAATCCAGCGGAGCCGGGGGCGACGATTACCTCGTTTATCGTCCAGGTGGCGCTGGGTGATCTACCGCATGGCAGCATTGCCTATCAGACCATTTTTGCCGCCGGTCTGACCCTGATGCTGCTGACGCTGGTCTTCAATCTGATCGGTTTTTACATGCGCAAGAAATACCGCGAGGCGTATTGAGATGAATCAACAAGAATTGCAAGCGTTGCGCACGATGATCGTGACGCATAAGCGTTGGGACTATTTGTTTGGCGTTTTGGGCGTCCTTGCCCTGATGCTCGGGGTGATGACTTTCTTGGCCTTGTTTGTTGATATGGCCATTAATGGTCTGGGACGGATCGATATGGAGTTTTTGACTTCGTTTCCGTCGCGGCGAGCGGCTAATGCCGGTATCTTGTCGGCCTGGGTCGGTTCGATTCTGGTGATGTTGGTGACTGCTTGCGCCGCTGTGCCCCTTGGTGTGGCGGCCGGCGTGTATCTCGAAGAGTATGCGCCAAAGAACTGGGTGACCGATGTCATCGAGATCAACGTCACCAATCTCGCCGGCGTGCCGTCGATTATTTACGGTTTGCTGGCCCTCGGCCTGTTTGTTTATACCTTCGGTTTGGGGCAGAGCATTCTGACGGCCGGTCTGACGCTGGCTTTGCTGATTCTGCCGGTGGTGATCGTGGCAACGCGCGAAGCGATTCGTGCCATTCCGCAGATTATTCGCGAAGGCGCTTACGCCTGCGGCGCAACGACCTGGCAGGTGGTCAGCGATCACATCGTGCCGTATTCCAGCGCCGGTATTCTGACTGGCGTGATTATCGGCATGGCTCGCGCGATTGGCGAAACGGCACCGATCATTACGGTGGGGGCATTGACCTTCATCGCTTTCCTGCCGAGCGCACCATTCTCGGGCGATCCTCCGGCTGGCTTGTTTGACTGGTTGTTTGCGCCATTTACAGTGATGCCAATCCAGATGTTCAACTGGACGTCGCGTCCCGAAGCGGCTTTTCTCAACAATGCGGCAGCGGCTGGCCTGATTCTCGTGGTCATGACTTTGACCATGAACGGCCTGGCGATCTGGTTGCGCTACCGCCTGCGCAAAAACATCAAGTGGTAGGCAAGAC
>CAZZDF010000288.1:0-2879 GCA_964652915.1 uncultured Propionivibrio sp.
AGCGTCGGGTTATCGAGCCAGCCGGCCTTTTTGCCGCTGACCCTGTTTGAATTTCATGCGGAGACCGATGCGGCCATCGATCTGACCCGTTCGCCTTTTTCCGAGCGCCGCACGCAGTGGAACAGTCCGAGCGACTATGGGGCTACTCAGGCCATTGCGACACAAGCGCGGCGTAAATCGATTCAACTGATCCGCTATGAGTCGGCGTTTAATGGCCCTGATGGGCGTTGTCTGGCCGCCTTGTCGCCGCAGGTTTTCAAGAGCGTCAGGGAGCCTTTCAGGCATCAACTGCAGAGCTGGAGCCTGTTCATTCAGCCTCCCGATCTGACCGTATGGCAACGCGCGCTGCTTGCTGAGCGTTTTCGTTTCAGCTATCCAATAAGTCCTGCGTAGAAGACTATTCGAATCGCTCGAAGCGGACTTGTCCGTACATCTCCGGATGTGTATTGGCGATCCAGTGATTGGCTTCCGACTCGGCGCGCTCCCAAGTGGCCGCGCGTAGCGGAATGCTCTGGAGACGTCCTTCTTCCTGTGGCCATTCCAGGGCGTAGCTGCAAAAGCCTCCCCGTTCCTGCCGCCGGATACGGCGAGTCCAGCGTGGTGGCTCGCAGCGCAAGCTGGCGAGGAATGGGTCAAGTTGCAGGCGGAACAACGGTCCTTGCCCGCGATGTTGGACGATGTACTCCTGGTTTGCTGCGACTTCTTCAATTACCTGCCAGTCCGCGCAGCCCTCGATGATGGCGCCCATGATGGCATCGTTTTCGTCGCGGACGATTTCGGCCTGAACGTCGTGCGTTTCCTCGCGTCGCTCAATCAGGTCGTGCCACGGCGAGCCGTTGCGGGTCGGGGGTGGAAACGGCAGCGGTCGCTTGCCTTCGCGAATGCGGGCGAACAGCGCTGACTTGAGTACGTCTTCCAGTTCGATCAACGGAAAGGCCGAACGCGGTTGTGAGGGAAAGCTGCCTGCCCCCATGTAGCCGACATTCCAGAGTGTCTTGAGCCATTCTGCAGCGTCCAAGGCCACTTGCGCGAGTTGGGACTCCAGATCGCTGTTCTGCTTGCTGGCGGATTCAGAATCATTTAATCCGGCAAGCAATTCGGCCTCGTGCATGCGTGCGCGTAAACACTCCTGAAATAGCGTTCCAACCCACTCCGCATCGTCAGGCGGGAGCAGTTCGATACGATCGGCGAGATTCATCAGCTCGTCAGCGTCGAGGGGCGATTCGGTATTCATCATGATCGGGGGGAATGAAGTTGATCGCGCGAGTCTAACGCGCGGCGTTCGTTTCGGATAGTTCGGATAGCGACTTGGACGAATCGGCTATTGAATATCCGTTAAAATTCGCCCTTCGCGAATTGAACATACGACGGAGCTGGTGTGATTGGCAAAACGGTATTGATAACCGGAGCAGCAAAACGGGTGGGTCGTTCGATCGCCTGTGAATTGCACGCTGCCGGGGCCAATATCATGGTGCATTATCGAAGCGCGATGGCCGAAGCCGAAGCCATGGTCGCCGAGTTCAATGCGCTCAGGCCCGGCTCGGCAGCTTGTCAGCGCGCCGATCTGCTGGATCTCCAAGCGCTTTCGACGTTGGTGGCGGCAACCCTGGAGCGGTTCGGGCGTCTGGATGCCTTGGTAAATAATGCGTCCAGTTTTTATGGAACCCCGTTGGCTGAAATAGATCAGGCGGCCTGGGACGACTTGCTGGGGACCAACTTGAAAGCGCCGCTGTTTCTGACGCAAGCGGCGGCGCCGCATTTGAAAGCGGCGGGTGGCGCGGTGGTAAATGTTACGGATATTCATGCCGAACGGCCGTTGGCCGGCTTTCCATTGTATTGCGCGGCCAAAGCCGGGTTGCTTGGTTTGACTCGGGCGTTGGCGATCGAACTGGCACCGGAGGTTCGGGTCAATGCCGTCGCGCCCGGCGCCATTCTGTGGCCGGAGGAGAGTCGTTTTGCTTCGGCGTTCGACGGGAGCATGCGCGACAAGATCGTTTCGCATACGCTGCTCAAGCGCGATGGCCGGCCCGAAGACGTCGCCCGTGCGGTGCGCTTTCTGCTTGAGGATGCGCCTTACGTTACCGGCCAGGTGATTAACGTCGATGGCGGGCGAACGGCGCACCTGTAGGCGGACAACACAAAATCAATTGACGGAAATCTGGTGGAAAACTCAAAGAACCTCCTGCGCCTGAAAAAGCGCCTTGAAAGCAACGTCGGCAAAGCGATTGCCGATTACAACATGATCGAGAATGGCGACACCGTTCTGGTATGCATATCCGGCGGCAAGGATTCCTACGCCATGCTATCGATTCTCATGGCTTTGCGTGAGCGCGCGCCAGTCGATTTTCGCCTGATCGCGATGAATCTCGATCAGAAGCAGCCGGGGTTCCCGGCGGATGTGTTGCCGCGCTACCTCTCCGGTCTTGGGGTCGAATATCGTATCGTTGAGCAGGATACCTATTCGATCGTCAAGGAAAAGATTCCGGAGGGCAAAACGACGTGCTCGCTGTGCTCGCGCCTGCGTCGCGGGGTCATTTACCGCACGGCGAAGGAGCTTGGTGCGAACAAGATTGCCCTTGGGCACCATCGCGACGACATCGTGCATACCTTGTTTCTCAATATGTTGTTCGGCGGCAAGCTTAAGGCCATGCCGCCGAAACTGGTTACTGACGATGGCGCGCATGTCGTCATCCGACCGTTGGCCTATTGTGACGAAAGCGATATCGCCAAGTTTGCCCGCGGTATGGAGTATCCGATTATTCCCTGTAATCTTTGCGGTTCGCAGAACAACCTGCAGCGTCAGAAAATCCGCGAGATGATGGCAGATTGGGATCAGCGTTATCCGGGGCGGACCGAATCGGTGTTTTCGGCCTTGCAGA
>CAZZDF010000289.1:0-2871 GCA_964652915.1 uncultured Propionivibrio sp.
ACAGATTGGCCAGAATCGACTCCAGATAAGCCCGCGCCGATTCGACCTCGGAGCGATGCCGCTCGGTTTCCCGCCGGGCGTCGTCGAGTTGCCGCGTCATGCGGTTGAACGACTGGGTCAGGACACCCAGCTCATCCCGGCTGTAGATAGCCTGGCGCGGAGTAAAGTCGCCGGAAGCCACCGCCTGCGTGCCTTCTGCAAGAATCGACAGAGGCGCCGAAAGGCGGCGCGCCAGCACAAAAGCCAAGGCAATCGAAGCAAACAGCGCAAGCAGAACGGTCAAGGTCAAGGTCATCGCATAAATGCGCGTCAAACCTTCGCGCCCGAGTGACAACTCCTGATAATCCCGATAAACATCCTGCACACGATCCGCATTGAGCGCCAAATTACTCGGCACCGGCTGGGTAAGCTGCAAAATCCGCGTTTCCATCCCGAGCCCGACCGGAATCACCGGCAACAGCACCCGCAAAACCAGATCATCGCCACCAACGCTTTCGATTTCCCGATAACCCCGCCCGGTCTGTGCCTGGCGCAATTGCTCGGGCGAAGGCTGGTCGGGAATGAAATTGCCAATCTCGCTGGAAGCCGTTGCCAGCAACTCTCCGCTCGTCGAAAACAGCGCAGCCGAGTGCACACCGTTCTGTTCGCTCAAACGGCTGAGCGCCAGACGACGCTGCGCGGCGGACTGGTCCCCGAGTTCATAGGCCATCACCCGCCCTTTTTCGGCGAGTTCATCAAGCAGGGAATCCAGCACGCTACGCCCGAGATCGAGACCCGATTCGAGCGCTTTCTCGACACGCACGTCAAACCAGGTTTCGATACTCTTGGTGACGAACTGAACCGACACCGCATAAATCAGCACCCCCGGCAATACGGCCATCAACCCGAACATCAACATCAAACGCAGCTTGAGGCGCGAACCGAACACCTTGGCGCGATGCTCTTGCCACAAATCCCGCACCTGCCAGACGATAAGCGCCAGCAAAGACAAAGCGACAATGGCGTTAAGCCCGAGTAACCATGGATAATGGCTGGCAAACAGGGCGGTGTTGGCGCTGGCCGAAGCCAGCAGGAAGAGCAAAATCCCGCCAAACGAAGCCGCGACGATGATCAGAACCTTCATTTGCTCTCACCTGCGAATGACGGCAAGGCCGCCGTCGGTGGCACGGCGACGGACAAAGCGGCGGATGAAGCCGCCGAGGCTGCCGGCTCCGGCGTAAAGCTCCAGCGCGACCACTCGGAAGCCAGATTCCAATCCTTGTTGGCCAGCGCGTTAACCTGAAAAGTCTTGGGCATTTGCGTCAAATCAAGACGCATCCGCACTCCGGCCAGATAAACCTGATCGCCTTTGACTTCGCCCTCTTCAAGAACCTGCCAGTTGCGCAACCGGGAAATGACCCGCAAGGCTTCATCGAGTGTGGCAAAACTCTGATGTAGCGCGCCCGTTGACAAGCGGTACTGGCGGGTCAAGGCGTGGTAGGACAACTGGACGGTACGGCTGCGACGGATGACGTGCTCGTCAAACCAATACCACCGCGACCGGTTCAACTCGAAATCGGTGGCGAAATACAACACAACGCCCTTATTGACGGCGTCTTCAAGGCGGGAATTGAAATTGATATTGAAATCGGCCGACAGCACATAGCCGTCTTCGTTAGCCACCAGTTGCGGGTTGCGTACAGTCAAGTCGGCTGCCTCGGCAACCAGCGTCACGAGCAGCAAAATCAAGCCGCAACAAAGCGAATTAAGAAGCTTTCCGCAACAACGCATAATAGAAACCGTCGTTTTCTTCCTGAGGCAACAATTGTTCTTCGTGCAAACGGTTGGCACCCGGTTGGCGCACCAGGAAAGCGTCGACCTGCGCCGAGTTTTCTTCCGGGAAAACCGAGCACGTTGCATACAGCAGTTTGCCACCGATCTTCAGCAACGGCCAGAGCGCATCGAGAATGGCCGACTGGGTGTGCGCAAAACGCCGGATGTCGCTTTCACGACGCAGCGATTTGATATCCGGATGGCGGCGCACGACCCCCGAGCCGGAACAAGGCACATCGGCCAGAATGGCGTCGAATTGCCGGCCATCCCACCAACTTGCGACCTCGCTGCAATCGGCCACCTTGACGCTTGCCGACAAGTTCAGGCGCTGCAGGTTTTCTTCGATGCGCCTGGCCCGCTTAGCGTCAATATCGAGCGCCAGCAAATCGCAATCGACCATTTCGAGCAGATGCGCCGTCTTGCCACCTGGCGCGGCACAGGCGTCCAGCACCCGTGCTCCCGTCTCGGGCGCCAATAACTCGGCGGCGCGTTGCGCGCCCGCGTCCTGCACCGAAACGACGCCTTCGGCAAAACCCGGCAAAGACTCGACGGACACAGCCTTTTCGAGAATCAGCCCATGACACCCGAGCGGCCGCGCCACCATCCCGGCCGCTACCAACCGGGCGAGATATTCCGCCTGCGTGGTGTGCCGTTGATTAACGCGCAAGGTCATCGGCGGCTGCACATTGCCAGCAGCGACAATCGCCGGCCATTGATCGCGATAGGCCCGGCGCAGACGAGCCAACCACCACTTGGGGTATTGATAATGCGCTTCTTCATCTTGCGTCAACGCCACCAGCAGCGATTCACGCTGACGCAGGAAATTACGCAGCACGCCGTTAACCAGCCCCTTGAAAACACCGCCGGCCAACTCGCCGGAAGCAGCGACCGCCTGATCGACCACCATCGGGCTGGAATCCGGTCGCGTATCGAGACGATAGAGCGCACCGAGCAACAAGGCCTGCGTCTCGGCGTGCGTCAAGGGTTTACTCATCAAACGACCAAGGATGAATTGCCCCCAGCCGAACCTCCGCAGCACGCCATAAACCACGTCCTGCG
>CAZZDF010000290.1:0-2871 GCA_964652915.1 uncultured Propionivibrio sp.
GCTGTCGCCCTTTTTTAGGGGTAAGTCGCGCTCGATGCGCCCCTTGCCGATGACGTCGGAGACCATCTGGCCGGCCTTGGCCGGGGTGAAGCGTGCCGGGTCTTCGCCGCCTTCGCCGGTATTGGATTTGCCGCCGATGCGGTTCATGGCAATGGCCAGCGTGGTATGCGCTTCAGTCGAAATCGAGCCGAGCGACATGGCACCGGTGGCAAAGCGCTTGACGATTTCTTTGGCCGGCTCTACTTCATCAAGCGGTACCGCCGGGCCGGCGGGTTTGATCTCGAACAGGCCACGCAGCGTCATGTGGCGCCGTGTCTGCTCGTTGATGAGTTTGGCGTATTCCTTGTAGGTGTCGTACTTCCCGGAGCGCGTAGCGTGCTGCAGCTTGGCGATCGAGTCCGGTGTCCACATATGTTCTTCGCCGCGCACGCGGAAGGCGTAGTCGCCGCCGGCATCGAGCAGGCTGGCCAGCACCGGGTCGTCGCCGAATGCCTGCTTGTGCAAGGCGATGGCTTCTTCCATGACTTCGAAGATGCTGAGGCCCTCGATTTGCGTCGAGGTGCCGGTGAAGTATTTGTCGACCATCTGCTTCTGCAGGCCGATGGCTTCGAAGATCTGTGCGCCGGTGTAGGACATGTAGGTCGAAATGCCCATCTTGGACATGACCTTGAGCAGGCCTTTGCCGATGCCCTTGATGTAGTTCTTGATGGCTTTCGCTTGCGCGGCTTGGTCGCTGCCGGCCATTTTTTGCAGGGTTTCCAGCGCGAGGTAGGGATGCACTGCCTCGGCGCCGTAGCCGGCGAGCAGGGCGAAGTGATGGGTTTCCCGCGCCGCGCCGGTTTCGACGACGAGGCCGACCCGGGTGCGCAAGCCTTTGGTGACCAGATGCTGATGCACTGCCGAGGTGGCCAGCAGCGCCGGGATCGCGACGTGATCCTTGTCCAGCTTGCGGTCCGAGACGATGAGCAACCCGCAGCCGCGCTGTACGGCGTCCTCGGCTTCGGCGCACAGCGAGGCGAGTCGCGCCTCGACGCCTTCGTTGCCCCAGGCCAGCGGATAGCAGATGTCCAGTTCGCCGCTGTGCAGCTTGTCGTCGGTGTAGCTGTCGATGCAGCGCAGCTTGGCCATGTCGGTGGCAGTCAGCACGGGTTGCGAGACTTCCAGCCGGTAGGGCGGGTTGATTTCGTTAATGCCGAGCAGGTTTGGCTTCGGGCCGATGAAGGAGACCAGCGACATGACCATCTGTTCGCGGATGGGGTCGATCGGCGGATTGGTCACCTGCGCGAATAACTGGCGGAAATAATTGAATAGCGATTTGTTCTTGTTCGACAGCACCGCCAGCGGTGCGTCGTTGCCCATCGAGCCGATGGCTTCTTCGCCGGCATGGGCAAAGGGTTCGAGGATGAACTTGAGGTCTTCCTGGCTGTAGCCGAAGGCCTGCTGGCGGTCGAGCAGCGACGCTTCGTAGGCCGGGGTCGGAATGTCGGCGGGCGGCGGCAGGTCGTCGAGCTTGATGTTGATGCGGGCGATCCAGTCCTGGTAGGGCTTTTGCCGGGAGAGCGTTTCCTTCAGCTCGGGATCGTCGATGATGCGCCCCTGATCGAGGTCGATCAGGAACATCTTGCCCGGCTGCAGGAACCATTTTTTGACGATATTTTCTTCCGGGATGGGCAGCACGCCGGATTCGGAAGCCATCACCACCAGATCGTCGCGCGTGACCAGATAGCGCGCCGGGCGCAAGCCGTTGCGGTCGAGCGTCGCACCGATCTGTCGGCCGTCGGTGAAGGCGATGGCCGCAGGGCCGTCCCACGGCTCCATCATCGCCGCGTGGTATTCATAGAAGGCGCGGCGTTTTTCGTCCATCAGCGTGTGCGATTCCCAGGCTTCCGGAATCAGCAGGGTCATTGCGTGCGCCAGCGAGTAACCGCCCATGACCAAGAGTTCGAGGGCGTTGTCGAACGAGGCGGTATCGGACTGGTTCGGGTAGATGAGTGGCCAGATCTTGTCCAGATCAGCCCCGAGCAGCGGCGAGGAAGTGCCTTTTTCGCGGGCGCGCATCCAGTTGTAGTTGCCGCGCAGGGTGTTGATTTCGCCGTTGTGCGCGATCATGCGGAAGGGATGCGCCAGCGGCCAGGTCGGGAAGGTGTTGGTTGAAAAGCGCTGGTGCACCATGGCCAGCGCCGAAACGCAGCGCGGGTCTTTCAGGTCGAGGTAATACTCGCCGACCTGATGGGCCAGCAGCAAGCCTTTGTAGACCAGGGTCCGTGCCGACATCGACGGCTGGTAGAACTCCTTGCTGTGTTTGAGTCCGAGCGCGCGGATGGCGTTGGCGGCGCGGCGGCGAATGACGTAGAGCTTGCGTTCCAGCGCGTCGGTGACCATCACATTGGGGCCGCGCCCGATGAAGATCTGGCGGATGACCGGTTCGCGTTGGCGTACGGCCGGCGACATGGGCATCTCGCGATCGATCGGTACGTCGCGCCAGCCGAGCACGATCTGTCCTTCGGCACGAACCGCACGCTCGATTTCTTCCTGGCAGGCCAGGCGCGAAGCTGATTCTTTAGGCAGAAAAACCATGCCGACGCCGTAGTCACCGGCGCGTGGTAAGGCAACACCGCGTTGCGCCATTTCGGCGCGGAGGAAGTCGTCCGGTATCTGAATCAGGATGCCGGCCCCGTCGCCCATCAGCGGGTCGGCGCCCACCGCGCCGCGGTGGTTCAGGTTTTTCAGGATCTGCAGGCCTTGCTGTACGATCGCGTGGCTTTTTTGCCCCTTGATGTGCGCGATGAAACCGACCCCGCAGGCATCGTGCTCGTTGGCCGGGTCGTAAAGCCCTTGCCGTTCAGGTGCGGCGAAATCCATTGCGTATAA
>CAZZDF010000291.1:0-2866 GCA_964652915.1 uncultured Propionivibrio sp.
TGTACGGAATCTTTAATTCCCGATCAAATAACTCGGGTTGATCCGGTTTAGGGAGCGGCGAAGATTTCAGGATGGCACGCTCGATGGCTTCATCCAAAGCTTTGTTGCCACTGGATTTGCGCACCTTGACACTAATTACCTCACCGGAAGGAAGCTGAGTCGCCACAAAAATGGCTTCTGGATTGCCCTGAATCCCGGGCGGGAGAACAATATTGCCGCGAATTTTCCCGGCGACTTTGGAAATATAGTCAGCCAGCCCACGCGCCCGACCGGCCGCTGCAAGTTCGCCCTTCAACTGCCCCAACTGATTGAGTTCGGCATTGATCCGCGCATTCTGCTCCCGCGCATTGCTTTTTCTTTGCGACTCTTTCAGCTCTTTACTCAACTCATCATTGAAATCCGGGCGACGGTCAGTCTCTGGCTTCTTGCTCTCTTCCTTTTTCGGCTCTGTCTTCTTCGGTTCTTCCTTCTTTGGCTCCGGTTTTTTCGGTTCCTTGGGCTCTTCTTTCTTCGGCTTCTTTTCTTCCTTGACCGCGATATCCGGCTTGACCTTGGGCTCCGGCTCAGGCTTCACTTCCGGTTTCGGTTCCGGCTTGGGCTCAGGTTTCGGCTCGACCACCGGCGGAGGCCTGACGGCCGACGGAGGCGGCGCGCTCCACAATTCGACCGCCACCGACGCCGCTTCCTGACTCTTCCACTGCACGCCAAAGAACAAGGCGCCAATCAGCAGAAGATGGACGAGCGCGGCCAAGACCAAGGCCGGAACGTTCGTCCGTTCTTCTTCCGGCAGTGGCGCTGCGAGGTTCACGACGGTAACTTTCGGGGAAACAAGGCTTACTTGCCCTTGGGCTGGACAAGCAGGCTGACGCGCTTGACTTCCAGACGCTTGAGTTCGTCCATCACGGTCAGCACCGCTTCGTACTTGACGTTCTTGTCACCGACAATCAGCACCGGTTGTTCCGGATTCTTGCCCTGCGCTTCAAGAATGGCTTGCGATAGTTCTCCGCGACTCAAAGACCGCTCGGCTTTGCCCGGGGCCGTCAAAGACAGGGTTTGATCGGCGTGAATATTGACCTGCAAGGCTTCGGTCGGCACTTGCGAGGCTTTGCCGACCGAGGGCACGTCGATGCTGGCAGTCGTCATCATCGGCGCGGTCACCATAAAGATGACCAACAGCACAAGCATGACGTCGATGTAAGGAACGACGTTGATTTCGTTTTTCTGGCGACGTTGGCGCATGACGACTCCCTGTTAGCGCACTTGCCGTTGCAGGATGTTGGAGAACTCCTCCATGAAGGATTCGAAACGCGTTGCCAGCCGGTCAATTTCGTGCGCAAAGCGGTTGTAAGCCACCACGGCCGGAATTGCCGCAAACAGGCCGATGGCCGTTGCTACCAGGGCTTCGGCAATACCCGGCGCAACGGCCGAAAGCGTCGCCTGGCCGACATTGGCCAGCCCACGGAAAGAATGCATGATGCCCCATACCGTGCCGAACAGACCGACATACGGGCTAACCGAACCGACCGAGGCAAGAAAGGCCAGATGCGCGTCGATACTATCGACCTCGCGCTGGTAGGTCGCGCGCATGGCACGCCGTGAACCGTCGATGATGTCCTTGGCTTCGAGGTTCTTTTGGCTACGCAGTTTGGTGAATTCACGGAAGCCCGATTCAAAAATCCGCTCCATGCTGCCGGTGCCGTGCCGGTTATTGACGGCGCTCTGATAGAGGCTGTTGAGATCGCCGCCGCTCCAGAAATCGCGTTCAAATTGCTCGGTTTGCGAACGCGCCGATTTCAGGGCAAACCATTTGCCGAAAATGTAATACCACGACATGAAGGAAACCGAGGCGAGCAGCGCCATGACCACTTGGACCACCGCGCTGGCGTTAAGGATCAGGTGCAGGATGGATAAGTCTTGCGATACGTTCATTGAAGTGCTTCCAGTTTGGTGCGTAACAACGGAGGAATGGAGGTAATTTTCATCAACTCTGCATTGACGCAGATGATCTGGATCTTGCCGCTGACCAATTCTTCCCTGCCACCATCGGCAGCAGGATTGGCACGCCGGATATGCTGGCGGAAGAAAATCTGGGATTTGGTTATCTTCTCGACTTCCAGTCCAACGGAAAGCAATTCGTCGAGCCGCGCCGGTTTCAGGTACTCCAGGCTGACACTGCGCACGACAAAGGCAATGCCCGGATCACGCAACAAATCGGCCTGATCGTGGCCGACTTCGCGCAGCCACTCGGTGCGGCAGCGCTCAAGATACTTGAGGTAATTGGCGTAATAGACGACGCCACCGGCATCGGTGTCTTCGTAATAGATTCGGACGGGAATGGTAAATGCGTTGGGGTTTTGTTCGTACTTCATGGCTGGATTCTAAATGGGCAAATCAGGTTCGAATGTAAGGGTTTGTGACCAAAAATCAAGGCACAACGCGCTCATTGCGTGCGCCACAATTCGCTTTGGCCGTTGGCCGCCGGATTTTCCAACCCGAGGTGGCGATAAACCGCTGCCGTCGCCACCCGACCCCGCGGGGTGCGCTGCAGCAAGCCTTGCTGGATGAGATAAGGTTCAAGAACGTCTTCGATGGTATCGCGCGCTTCACCAATCGCGGCAGCCAGATTATCGACGCCAACCGGGCCGCCGCCGAATTTGTCGATCACCGCCGAGAGCAACTTGCGATCCATCAGATCGAGGCCGCCATGATCAACATCCAGCATGACCAAGGCCGTATCGGCCACATCCTGCGTGATTTTGCCGGTCGCCTTGACTTCGGCGAAATCGCGCACGCGGCGCAAAAGACGATTGGCTATCCGCGGCGTACCTCGGGAGCGTTTGGCGATTTCCAGAGCCCCCCCCGGTTC
>CAZZDF010000292.1:0-2863 GCA_964652915.1 uncultured Propionivibrio sp.
TTTTTACCTTGCTCATTTCCGCCTGTTTTACCTCGCAGCGGAGAATTCTGGCGGTCACCCCCTATTTCGTTCCGGACGCTTCGTTGCTCACCTCGCTGACGCTGGCCGCACGACGCGGAATCGAAATCGATCTGGTCATACCGGTGCAATCCAACCACCGACTGGCCGATCTGGCGCGTCACCGCTCGCTTCGCGATCTGGTCGCCGCAGGTGGTCATGTCTGGGTGCATCCGCGCATGATCCACGCCAAGGGCATTGTCATCGATGATGAGCTGGCTTTCGCCGGTTCGGCCAACCTGGATGGACGCAGTCTGTTCCTGAACTACGAAATGATGATCGCTTTCTTCGACCGCAAAGCGGTACACGGATTCTCGCGCTGGATCAGTACTCGCAAAAAGGAATGCACCCCCTATATCGCCCGCAAGCCCACGGTTCTGCGCGAGCTATCCGAGGGCTTAATCCTGTGGCTGGCATTCCAGCTTTGATGTCCACGGCAAGCCCCCTGCTTTGACCTACAATACACAAGCCATCAAGACAGCGAACGTGACGCGCTCAACCCATTCCCTTATCCCGGAGAAAACCATGCTCGGAAGAATCACCACCAGCCTCGTATTTGCCCTTGCCGTTACCTTCCTTCCCGTTTCTGCGGTCAAGGCTGAAAGCAGCAAAGAAGAACAACGCGCTGAAATCCGCAAAACCAGCCAGAGTGTCCTCAAGCAACTCTACCGCATTCGCCCGTCAGCCAAAGGCACGATCCAATCGGCGGCGGGCTATGCCGTATTCAGCAATTTCGGCATGAAACTCTTCGTCGCCGGGGGCGGAGGAGGTTCCGGAATGGCCGTCAATAACGCGACCGGAAACGAAACCTTCATGAAAATGGTCGAAATTCAAGCCGGGCTGGGTTTGGGAATCAAAAAGTTCCGCGTAATTTTCATCTTTGAGACGGAAGAAGCCTTGCATCATTTCATCAACTCCGGCTGGGAATTCGGTGGTCAGGCCACGGCCGCGGCAACGACAGGCAAAGCCGGCGCGGCTTACCAGGGCGCCATGTCGGTGATGCCCGGCATCTGGATGTACCAGCTGACGGATAAAGGACTGGCCCTCGAATTGACGGGCAAAGGAACCAAGTACTACAAGAACGACGAACTGAACTGAAATCGTCGACCAAAGCCAAAAGGAAAGACCATGGATAAAGAGACAGAAGACAAAGGCATCGCCGCCGTCATTGTCGAACGCATGCAGGAACAGCGCCTGCCCAGAGCACTCGATCTGAAAGCCAAGGTTGACGGAGGCGGGATTCTCGACGATCTGGATATCGATTTTCTGGAAAAGGTGTTTGCCGACAGCAACGAGCTCAAGCCGTTTCTCGCGCGCAACCCGGAATACGAAGAACTGGCCGGACGGATGATGGCGCTCTACCACGCCATCACCAGCAAGGCGCTGGAAAACGAACAGAAACAGGCTTAAGCCCCCAAAGCACCCGGACGCAGCGAAGAAACAAAAAGGGCAACAGAAACCTACGTTCCTGTTGCCCCTCGGTCATTGCCCGACGACGCTCTCGGAGCGCCCGGCAGGATTCGCATTTTTACTTCTTCGGTAAAGATGCAAGCTTCTTTTCGATATCCGACAACGGGATAGCCCCCGGAATCCGCTCGCCGTCGATGAAGAAAATAGTCGGCGTTCCGGATATTGCCAGCTTGCGTCCGAGATCGACGGTTTTCCTGACTGCGGTGGTATCGCAATCCCCTTTGGCCGACGGCGCCTTGCCTTCCTGCATCCACTCATTCCAGGCTTTGGCCTTGTCTGACGAACACCAGATCTGATTCGATTTCTCCAGCGAATCCGGCGAAAGAATCGGGTAAAGGAAGGTATAGATGGTCACGTTGTCCAGCTTGACCATATCTTTGGCCAACTTCTTGCAGTAGCCGCAATTCGGGTCTTCAAAGGAAGCCAATACCCGCTTACCATTTCCGCGCACCTGTTTGACAGCCAGTTCAAGCGGCAACTCGGAGAATTTGATCGCCGAGAGTTTCTGGATGCGTTCCGAAGTCACATTCTTCATGGTCTTGGCATCAATCAGCGAGCCGGCAACCAGCACCGTGACTTGCTCGTCGGCATAGATGATTTGCCCGTCGGCGTAAATTTCGTAAAGTCCGAGATAAGGACTTTTGACAACGCTGCTCACCTTGGTGCCAAGCTTGGCCTCGACGCCTTTCCTGACGAACTCCGCCGCATCGTCAGCGGCGGATTTGCCGGCTTTCTTTTCGCTGCTGTCCGCCGCAAGGGAAGGCAAACTGAACGTGGCAGCCAGCGTAAGCACCAGCAGTTTCTTGAACATGGTGTTTCTCCGTTGAAATCATTCAAATAATTGACGCCAGACACGCAAGCATCGCGTTTGAGGACTGACAAAGCAGTGATCAGCTCCGCAAGCAAGGTTCGCAAGAGCCGTATGAGGGCGAGTTTCTCACGAAAAAAGCCGGCGTATTGTATGCGTTGTGTACCGCATCAACAACGTTGCCGCTATCCCATCGACGATCTGTACGAGAGCGTATGACGCACCGAACCCGGCCATAGCCCGCGCATCAACGACGATATTCAAAGCGTCGTTTTACAAGCGATGCCTGGCGTGTTAGAAACTCTCCCCATGATTTCAGTTCAACGTTCGCCGATGCTTCGCTATTTCCCGGCCATCCTGTGTGCCGAATTCGATTCGCCGATCGATGCCTTGGTTGCACTTTGCGTACCGCACGACGAAGCGATGGCATTGGTCGCGGCTTCCTGGAGCAACGCCCCGGACGAAAGCCTGATTGCCACGATCGATGGCGGCCGCCAAGTTGCCGCCCTGCCCACGCCCGACGGTCGC
>CAZZDF010000293.1:0-2832 GCA_964652915.1 uncultured Propionivibrio sp.
TCTGACGAAAAAACCGGCACACTCATCCGCAAACCCTGATTCCGCTATGACTTGCCACGGGAAACACCGCCGCAAAGCCACCCCCCGGCGTTCGGAAATTGGTCGTTTGCCCCTGGTACAAACGCGCCGACACGAGTTGCACCGTATCCCGATAAACATAGCAGCGCAAATCGAGCTTGAGTTGCTGGGCCGTCCCGTCAACCTGCACCCGCCGCTCCGAGGGCGACACCAACGCCTGCGCCACGTAACCGCCGCGCGCAATGTCCTCGAACACACGCCGGGTCAGCTTTTCGCCGCGGTAAGCCGCTTTGCTGGCATAACCGGCAAAAGGCTTGAAGAACCATTGTTTACGAGCATCCCAGAACGCCGCGGCCTTATCGGGAGTAACAACCTGAGTCTGCGGAATCCCTGCCAGCAACAGTTGCCGGTCGGCCTCCCCGACCCCGGCCTCGATCAGCCACGGCTCGTCGGTCAGCGCTGCCAGATTGCGCTTGTCAGCGTACAAGGCATGCGCCCGCGGATGCGGCGTCAGCACCACGGCATCGGCCAGATAGGCTTCACGCAAAGCCTGGTTACGCGGCTCATCAAGCGCGAAATCGGTGAGCCGGTTGTAGACGAGGTCGACCGCCTGCCCGTCGCACAACAAACGCTGGCCATCAAAGGAGAATTCAGTGGGATCGACGACGATCGCCGCAATGCCATGGGCCTCAAACAAGCGACGGAACAACTCGAATTCAGGCGCCAGATACTGCGTGGCCGGCGCCTCGTCGACGATGGCGATACACGAGATGGGCGCGTCGCCGCGCGCCAGCCCCCACTCTTCACGGAACATGGCGACAAAATCGCGCTCCAGATCACGGCCACAGGGCAACAACCCGGCAAATTGCCCGCAACAAGTGCTCTGGGCGCGCGCCAGCTTGGCATTGAGCAGCGCCCCACCGGCATTGGTATTGATTTCGATGATCTTCGGTCCGTCTTCGCCCAGATGAAAATCATAGCCAAGGAACACCCCGGCTGATTTTGGCTGATAGGCGGCAATCGCCGGCGCATAAGCCAGCACCCGCTCGCGGTAAGACGGCAGGGAGATCACCCGGGTAATCGCGGCGATCAATTCGGCCATGCGTTGCAAATGCGTTTGCGCAACGAAAACCATGGTGTCCGAAAACAGATGCGGACGCGTTGCCAGCAGGCTCTCATAGGAAAAACCAAGGTCGCCGGCGGCGCTCGATTCGCCCTCCTCAAGCGCCTGACGCAGCCGGTCGCGATCGACCGAACGGCACAGACAGCCGCGATTGAGCGCGGCCGCCGCGGCCAGCGAATCGGCCGGCAACTCAATGTTCGGTTCTTGGCTGATGAGCGGAATATCGGAAATCATCGGGTCTGGAAAAAGGCGATTACTTCGTCAAGCTCGCGCGTACGCTTCATAGGCGGAAGACTACGCCAGATTCGCCGTCCGTAGGGTTTGTTGATCAGGCGCGGGTCGCAAATCATCAGCACACCATGGTCGGTTTCGTCGCGGATCAGCCGGCCAGCGCCCTGCTTGACGTTGATCACGGCCCGCGGCAACTGGTAATCCATGAAGGCGTTGCGCCCTTCGTTCTTCATCCGTTCGATGCGCGCCGAGAGCACCGGATCGTCGGGCGGCGCGAAAGGCAGCTTGTCGATAACCACCAGCGACAAGGCCTCGCCACGCACATCGACGCCTTCCCAGAAGCTCTGGCTGCCCACCAGAACGGCGTTGCCCAGCCGACGAAAGCGTTCAAGCAATTCGTTCTTGCTCCCCTCGCCCTGAATCAGCAAGGGAAAGTCCAGCCCGGCCCGCTCCAGATATTCGTTCAGCAGTTCGTGCGTCCGGCGCATGGCGCGCAGCGAGGTGCACAAAAAGAACGCCCGCCCGCCGCTCGCTTCGAGCACCGGGAACGCCGCCTTGATCACCGCTTCGGTATAGGTGTAGTGGTTCGGATCGGGCAGATGCATCGGCGCATAGAGCAATGCCTGCTTTTCATACTCGAAGGGACTGTCCCAGAAGGCCGAATCGGCCTGATCCAGCCCCATCTCGGCACAGTAGTGGCCGAAATCGCGCTGCACGGCCAGCGTTGCCGAGGTAAAGATCCACGCCCGCGGGTGGCCGCTCATTTGCTTCTGCATGATGTTGGCAACGACCAGAGGCGTGGCGTTCAGTTGCAGCGAGAGCGTATAAGTTTCCCCCCAGCGGACATAATCGCGATCATCGCCTTTCTGCCAACGGCGCAACTGCGCCAGCAACTCGGCGGCACGCCGCCAGCAGTTTTCCAGCCCTTCGGAGCGCTGCGCCTGCGTTTCGAGCAGGGCAGCAAAGGTCTCCATCTCGCGAATCAGGCCGACCAGCGAGTTTTCGAAGCCCATCCGCTCTTCGAGTTGGGCGAGCGAAAAGCGGGCTGCTTCAACCGGCAAGGTCAGGCGCAAATCCTTGGCCGCTTTTTCGACGACACCGCACAACTTGGGCAGATCGAGGCAATCGCGCGCCGAAGCCAGCCCTTCCATGCGCGCATCGCGGGCCAGGTCGAGCACTTGCGCCGTCGACACGTTATCGCCGAAGAACAGGCTGGCGGTTTCCGGCAACTGATGCGCTTCGTCGAAAATCACCGTATTGCAGGCCGGCAGCAACTCGGCCGTACCTTCATCGCGCAGCATCACGTCGGCAAAGAAGAGGTGGTGATTGACCACCACCAGATCGGCTGCCAAAGCCTCGCGGCGCGCGGCGAGCACGAAGCACTCCTTGTTGTTCGGGCAATCCTGGCCGAGACAATTTTCGCGCGTCGAGGTCACCATGCCCCAGACCGGCGAATTCTC
>CAZZDF010000294.1:0-2831 GCA_964652915.1 uncultured Propionivibrio sp.
TGGCCAGCGGCATCACCGGCGAGATCATGTACGTCGATGGCGGCCTGAACACCACGGCACTCGGCAACAGCGATCCGCTGCCGCAATAAGCCAACATCCGGACGAAAAAAAGCCGGTGGAGCGATCCACCGGCTTTTTTGTTTTGTAGTTCAGGAAGAAACTACTGCGCCTCTTTCAGCTCCAGCTTGGTCTTGTTGATCTTGATCTTGTAGCGCGCACGCAACCCGGCCAGATAAGACGACAAGTCTTCTTGCGCCATGATCGCGCCGTACTGCGTCTGGAATGCCTTGCGCTTGTTCTCGTCGAACGTCTCAGGGACATCGACTTTAACGATCTTGTAAAGCACATAGCCGCCACCGATTTCTGCTCCGGCATAGACCGGAAGCTTACGGGCATCGGCCTTGAAGACCGCCTGCACGGCCGCAGGCGGAAGCATCTGCCGGCTCTGCATGCGCGAAACCGTCTTGACTGGCGACCAGGCCAGTTTGTCTTCGCCACCCTTGGCCAGCTCGGCCAGCGTTTTCTCGCCGGAGGCCTTGGCCAGAGCGGCAGCTTCTTGCGCCTTCAACAGCTTCTCGATATCGGCCTTCACCGAATCGAATGGAATTGTCGAAGCCGGCACATGCTCAAGCACCCGCGCGGCAACCAGCGTATTCGGCGACACTTCGACCGCCTCCGAGTTGCGCTTGTACTTCAGCCCATCTTCAGAGAACAAATCGCCAAGAATTTTTTCGTTGGCCAACGGGCCCGCCTTCGGATCGGCATTGCGCCCGATCAAACCGGACTGCTGAATCTTCAACTTGAACTTGTCTGCCGCTGGCTGCAAGCTGGCTTCCTGCTCATAAACGGTTCTGGAGAACTCCTCAGCCGCCTCGGCAAACTTGCGCTGGGCCGCTTCGTGTTTCAGTTCGCCCTCGATCTCGCCGCGCACTTCGGCAAGCGAACGGGTCTTGCCCGGCTTGATGCCGGTCAGCTTGATGATGTGAAAACCGAACTGGGTTTCAACCAGCGCGGAAACCTCGCCTTCTTTCTGCTTGAAAACCGTATCGGAAAACTGCGGAACCATATCGCCAAAAGTAAAAAAGCCCAGATCCCCGCCCTTTTGGCCTGAGCCGGGATCTTCCGAATACTTCTTGGCCAGCTCGGCAAACTTGGCCGGCGATTTCTGCACTTCCTTCAACACCTCTTCCGCCTTGGCCTTGGCTTTTGCCTTGTCGGTGTCGGCATTGATGGCAATCAGGATATGGCTGGCCCGACGCTCTTCCGGCTGCTCGTAGCGTTTTTTATCGCGCTCGTAGCGATTCTTGACGTCTTCTTCATCCACCGACACCTGATCGACCAGGACATCAGGCGAAAGCACGACATACTCGGCCTTGACCTGCTCGGCAATCTCAAAACGCGATTTGTTTTCGTCATAGAACTTCTGCGCCGCATCCCCATCGATCTTCACCTGACCGGCAAACTGGTCGGGCGAAACCATGAATACGCTGAACTGACGCTCTTCGGCCTGGAGTTTCAATAACCCTTCAGTTTGCGTATTGGACACGAAAGCCGATTCGCCGACCGCTCCAACCAACTGCTGCAAAGTCAGATCCTGGCGCATCTGCGCCTCAAACTGCGCCTCCGACATGCCTTGCGCACGCAAGACCATTTCGTAACGCGCCAGCGAGAACTTGCCGTCTTCCTGTAGTGCGGGAATTCGGCTGATGGCATCACGAAGGACTTCATTACTGGTAACCAGACGATTCTTGTCTGCCTCAAGCAGCAACAAGCGCTGATCGATCAGGGAATTAAGAACCCCCAGCTTCACCTCCGGCGAGTTCATGATTTCCGGCTTGAAGTTTTCGCCAAGCGAGCGCTGCATCTGGTTCCTGCGCTCACGCATGGCCTGATCGAATTGCTGGATGGTGATCTTCGTATCACCCACCACAGCAACATCATTCCCCGCCCCTGAATTTCTCACATAGGAATCGACGCCAAAAAAAGCAAATGGCAGGGTGATCAAGGCAAGAAATATCTGAACAATTCTCTTGTTGTTACGTACCGAGTCAAACATGGTGATGGCCCGCGAGTTCAAGTAACGAATGAAACAAACAAAAAAGGCGAACTTTCGTTCGCCTTTCGGTGATGGCGGAGTGGACGGGAAACTGCCTTACCGCTAAAAATTCATTAAAAAACAACCAGTTAGAATGCTGCGAACACAGTGGTTTTGTACCCTCACTGTGCACTCTAACCTACGGCCGAATTATATCAGACAAAGAGGCGCTATTTACAAAAACGCAAGCAATTCGACAGACACAAACTTGCATGTCCAGCGTTTACGAAACCCGTGTATTACCAATCGGTTGCATTCAAATTGCTTAGCAGATTCCAGCCGCTAAGCCATAAATTGCTCTGAACGGTCGGTCTTCAGTTCTGCGTATGCGCTCTCTTGCCCCTGAGCAACCTGATGCCAAATAGATACTATTTGGCAGCTTGCTGTATCAATTCGGTCGCTCAGACCGCTCAAAAACCTGTCAGCCCTGTTGTTGCACCAACCACCTTAGCAAAGTCGCAAACAATACGTCTGGCTTAAACGGCTTGACCAGAAAATCATTCATCCCTGCTTCAATACAGAGCACCTTGTCTTCTACAAATGCGTTGGCCGTCATGGCAATGATCGGTGTGTGCTGATATGCGAAGAGCTGACGTATTTTTTGCGTCGCCTCCAGCCCATTCAGCTTTGGCATCTGCATGTCCATCAAGATGACTGCATAGTTGTTCTTCTGTGTGAAAGCAACCGCCTCTGCGCCATCCTCTGCGGTATCTACGAGAAGACCAACAGCCTCTAA
>CAZZDF010000295.1:0-2824 GCA_964652915.1 uncultured Propionivibrio sp.
AGGGCGGTTGCGGCGATCAGGCTGTCGATGGCCGGAACGGGACGCCCCGTCTGGGCCAGCAGCCGTCCCCAGCAATCGGCCACCGGAGCGTCGAGCATCAGCACCCGGCCCAGAAAAAAGCGCGGCAGGTCGGTTTCCAGCCACGCCTGCAAGGCGGCTCGTTTGTGGCCGTCCGGCAAGGCCTCGATGCCCTTGCGCAGTTCGCCCAGGGTCAGCACGCTGAGATAAAGTCGCCGCGCCGGTTGTGCTGCGAACCAGGCCAGCACGCCAGGATCAGGCGCTTTGCGGCGCAGTTCGGACAGCACGTTGGTATCGATAAGGAAATTCATAGCGACACGCTGCGCGTGAGGCTGTCATCCCGCTCCAGCGCCAGTTCCTCGTCGCCATACAGCGGGGAGCGGCGCATGAAATCGACCAGGGATTCGTCCGTGCCGATCAGGCGGTCGAAACTTTCCCGCGAGAGCATGACCGCCACCGAGCGGCCATGCAGGGTGATGTCCTGCGGGCCGTCGCGCTCGGCCCGGCGCAGCACCTCCGAAAGACGCGCCTTGGCGTCCTGCATCTGCCATGTCTGCATGAATTGCCTCCGTTGCCATAGTTCTGACCTGTCTGGTCAGTATATAAAGAACTTCTGACCGCTTCAAGCCCAATGACTGCTCAACGCGCCCAACTCCTCATCACCGCCGTCGACCAGACCCGCTCGGCCTTCGATTCGATTCGTAGCCGCCTCACCCGGCTCGGCGAAGAATCGAACCGGGTCAAGGGGCTGCTGGCCGGACTCTCCGCATCGCTCTCGGTCGTGGGCTTTGCCGCGATGATCAAAAACGCCATCGACACGGCGGATCAACTCAACAAACTCTCGCAGAAGATTGGCATCTCGGTCGAAGCCTTGTCGACCCTGCGCTTTGCGGCGCAACTCTCGGATGTCAGCCTGGAGACCTTGCAGCAGGGCATCAAGGGCTTGTCCCAGACCATTGCCGAAGCCAACACCGGCGTGGGCGATGGGGCGCAGGTGTTCGCCGCCCTGGGCGTTTCCGTCAGGAATACCGATGGCAGCCTGAAATCCACCGAAGCGGTGTTGCTGCAAGTGGCCGATGGCTTTGCCCAACTGGAGGATGGCGCGGTCAAGACGGCGCTGGCGGTGAAACTCTTTGGAAAAAGCGGGATGGAGATGATCCCGTTTCTGAATCAGGGCGCAGCAGGCATCTCGCAGCTCACTCTGGAGGCCGAGCGGCTGGGCCTCAAGCTCGACAGCGAAACGGCGCGTTCGGCGGAAGCCTTCAACGACAACCTCACGGCGCTCAAGGCTTCCGGTTCTTCACTGGGCATCGCGCTCGCACGCGATTTCCTGCCGGAACTCACCCACATCACCAACGCCATGCGCGAAGCGGCCAACGAAGCGGGAACGCTGAAAGCCTTGTGGATTGGTCTGGGCGGCATCGGCAACCTGGTCTTCAACGGCACGGAAATCAGGCAGGCGCGGGATGAGGTGGCCCGGATTCAGGAACTCGTCGATTCGACCCGAAAAAAGCTCGAGTCCGGCAAAGCCCCCGTGCCCTTCCTGCCTTTCGATGTGAAGTTCAACGAAGGCGCGATGGCCACGCTCAGGAAAAACCTCGCCCAATGGGAAGGAGAACTGGCCGGGGCAAAGCAGCGCCTGGAAGCCCTGACTTCCCCCACGCGTCCCGAAGCCAACACGCCGACCGGCCAGCCCACGGAATCCATGCAGCGCATCGCCTGCGTCGTGTCCGGCGGCCAGTGGGTCAATGGCCAGTGCGAGAAAAAATCTGCTGGTGGCGCTGGCAGCGCCGGGAAGGACACGAGCGGCGCACAGCTGGCCGTCGTCAAGGCACAGGCCGAAGCCGAATTCAAAGTCCTCAAGGAAGGCCTCGACTTACAGAAGGCGGCGCTGGATCGGGCGCTGGAATCCCGGCTGGTTTCGGTTCGTGACTATTACGCCCAAAAGACACAGATCGAGCAGCAGGCCATCGATCAGGAGCGATCCGCCAAGCAGGCAGAACTGACGGCCCAATCCGCCGTAGCGGTCGGAGGAAAGGACGAAGCCCAGCGCCTGCGCGCCAAAGCGGAAGTCAAAAAGCTCGAAGGCGAACTCACCGTGCTCAACATGAAGCGCGGTGAAGTGGAAGTCGCCAATGCGCACGCCGCCGCCAGAGCCGAAAAAGAACTTTCCGACGAACTTGCCCGCGTGCGCGACCGGCTGGCCGAGATTCGCGGCGCAGGCGGCGGTGAGGTCACCCGTGAGCGCATGAAGCGGGAGTATCAGCCGCTGATCGAGAAACTCCAGCGCACGGGCGACAGCGCGGGCGCAGCCGATGTCGGTCGCCTGATCGATGTCGAGGGCGATCTGGCCGAACTCTCTCGGCTCGAACGCCAGTACCAGACGGTGACTGAACGTATGGCGATCCGCGAGCGCGAGTTGCAGGTGCAAAAAGACGCCGGGATGCTTACCGAATCGCAGATGCGCCGCGAGGTGCTGACGCTGCACCAACAGACCGCCGCGGAAGTGGAGGGCCTGATCCCGAAAATGCAGGAACTGGCGACAGCCACCGGATCGGAAGAGGCGATCAACCGCGTGGCCCGGCTCAAGGTGGAGGTCGCGGGACTCAAGACGGTTGCCGATGATGTCGCCAGTCGCATCAACGGCGATGTCGAGAACGCATTTGCCACGATGTTCACGGAAATCGGTTCGGGCGCAAAGTCCGCCAAGGACGCCTTTGCCGATTTCGCCCGCTCGGTCATCGGCTCGATCAACCGCATCGCCGCGCAGAAGATTGCCGAGTCGCTGTTTGGCGGCCTGGGCAAA
>CAZZDF010000296.1:0-2821 GCA_964652915.1 uncultured Propionivibrio sp.
TCAATACTGGCATGCAGCGTGCTTGGTCTTGGTTTAACAATTTAAGCGCAAAGTCGCGGAAGGATTGATCATGGCTACTCTCTCGTCACCCGGACTCGGCTCCGGACTGGATATCAACGGCCTCGTCAGCAAACTGATGGCAGTAGAGCAACGCCCCTTGCTCGTGCTCAACCAGAAAGAGGCCAGTTTTCAAGCCAAGATCTCTGCCTTGGGCTCACTCAAAGGATCACTCTCGGCACTGCAAACAGCCAGCGCCTCCTTGATTCCGGCCACCGGAACGACCGCCGCTGACAAATATACGACCACACGCACCAGCTTCAGCGATACGACGATGGCCACGGCAACGGCCACCAACACGGCCGCCGCCGGGAACTACACCCTGAGCAACATCGTTTTGGCCAATGCCCAACAGATTCGCAAAACCGGGCTGACCGTCCCAGCAGAAGCGGGAAATCTGAACATTACCGTTGGCACTGGCAGCACCGTTAGCGTAGCCATCTCGGCCAGCGCCACGCTCGCTCAGGTTCGCGATGCCATTAACGCTTCGGCCTCAGAAGCCACCGCCTCGATTATCAACGATGGCACCAACGACGTTCTGGTTCTCACCGCCAAAAACACCGGCGCCAGCAACACCATCACGATCAACGGCGCTAGCGACGACGGTGGAACCGAATTCGACCAATTTGACTATACTGCCCCCGGCGACAACAACTCCTGGACTCAGCAAAAAGCTGCCGGCGATGCCAACGTAACCATCAACGGCATCATGGTGACCAGCAACACCAACTCGATCACCACAGCCATCAGTGGCGTAACCCTCAACCTCACCAAAGACTCTGCCGGCCCGACCACGCTGACCATCAGCAAAGACACCGGTGCGGTTAGCAGTAGCCTGAATGCCTTCATCAAGACTTACAACGACGCCGTTGGCGTCATGAAAAGCCTGGGTAGCTACGATGCCGCCAACAAGAAAGCCTCAACATTGACCGGTGACAGCACCCTGCGCGGAGCGCAAACCGTGTTGCGCAACGCACTTTTTGCCCCATCGAATGGTAGCAACCCGAATCTGCAACGTCTATCGGATATTGGCGTAAGCATTCAGCTGGATGGCACCTTGAAACTTGATTCCAGCAAGTTGTCTGCGGCTATTACCAGCGATTTTTCAAGCGTCGCAACGCTGGTTGCCGATGTGGGTACACGCTTCAAGGAAGCAACGACCGGCTTGATCTCCGACACAGGAACCGTCAGCGCCCGAATCGACGGCATCAACAGCACCATCAAGGATATCGGCAAGCGGCGCGAAGCCATTACGCTTTCGCTAGAGAAAATCGAAAGCAATTACCGTCGCCAATTCACCGCGCTTGACGTGCAGGTAGCCAATCTGCAATCCTTGAGCGCGCGGCTGGAACAACAGCTAGCCGGCTTGCCGTCCTTCAATAACAACTAACCTCCTCGGAGCGCCCTCGATGTTCAGTTCCCCCCGTAACCCGGTTGCCGCCTACGCCAGCGTTAGCGTCGAGACATCGGTTCCCAGCGCCGATCCGCACAAGCTGATCCTGCTGCTCTTTGAAGGCGCAAAGATATCGATTTCGGCTTCCAAACTCCATATGGCACAGGGCCATATCGCGGAAAAGGGCAGCGCCATCTCCAAGGCCATCGACATCATCACCAATGGGCTAAAAGCGAGTCTTGATTACGAAGCGGGGGGGGAACTCGCACAAAAGCTTGGCGCGCTCTACGACTACATGACGCAGCGCCTGCTCTGGGCCAACATGAAAAACGATGCCGCCGCACTGGATGAAGTTCTGTCCTTGCTAAACGAATTGCACGGCGCTTGGGAGCAAATCGCCCCGGGTAGCGAACAGGCGGCCTGACAAAATCATGTCGGTACAGGCGCAATACGAATCGCTGGCCGAAATGACACGCCGGATGCGCTCCGCAGCACTCGCCAACGATTGGGATACGTTGTGCCAAGTTGGGATCGAGCGTGAAAAGCTGATCGCCCATCTCCCCGCCAGCCTGACGCGTCTATCCAATACAGAGCAGGCCGCAATTCGCCTGCTCATAGAAGAAATGCTTGCCAACCATGCAGAAATAAACGAGCGGGCAATCCCATGGCTGGAACATACCCGAACCCTGCTCGACTCGTTCGGCCAAGCTGAAGCCGCTGCGCCAAAAGCCTGACGGCAAGCGAAATGATCCCCGCCGACGTTGCCAGTCGCCTGCAGGTTTCAGCCGACACCGCGCTTCGACCGGCGGCGCCGGCACAAGAGCTTGCCGACAAGCTTTCTGGACTGGTAGCCGGGCAGAAAGTCATGGCGCAGATTCAGGCGATGCTGCCCAATGGCACTTACCGGGCCATGATCAACCAGCGCAACATCACTCTGGCGCTGCCATTCTCGGCAAAGAGCGGCGACTCGCTTGAACTTCAGGTCACCGAGACCGACGGCAAACTGGCCTTGGCCGTCGTTGCCCCGAAAGAAGGCGAAAGCGCGAAAGCCCCACCGACAACCACTTCGACGCTCAGCAAGACAGGACAGCTGATCAGCGAGCTCTTTTCCGGAGCAGCCGAGAGCAAAGGCAAGCCAGCCGCCTTGCCGCTCAACGGCAACCAGCCTATCGCCAGCGCCCCACCGGCCAGTGCCCAGGACTTGCTGCCCTTGCTCAAACAAGCCATCAGCCAAAGCGGGATGTTTTACGAGGCTCATCAAGCCGAGTGGGTCGAAGGTCGGTTTGCCAAAGCGGCTCTTCTCCAGGAACCCCAAGGCAAGCTTTCCACCCCGGCAACCCTGTCCGCCCTGCCTGACGAGCTCCTCGGCAA
>CAZZDF010000297.1:0-2820 GCA_964652915.1 uncultured Propionivibrio sp.
TAGTGTGATCACTTACGAATATCCCTTCAACGAACGCATACGCACTTTATTGCGTCTGGAGGATTTATTTGAGAGAACGATCTACTTCGTCGAGCAGCAGGGGTCGCGCGAGCATCATGTGGCCTTGCTGAGCATGTTTGAGGTGCTCGAAGTCGCTGGTCGAGCCGACTTGAAGATGGATCTCATTCAGGAGCTTGAGCGGCAGCGTCAAACCCTGTTAGTCTATCGCAATAACCCGGATATTTCCGAAGAAGCCCTTTCCGGTGCACTTTTTGAAATAGAGAATGCCTCAACGGCATTGCTCGCGATGACCGGAAAGATCGGCCAGCATCTGCGCGAAAACGACTGGTTGATGGGCATCAAGAGCCGAGCGGTCATCCCTGGCGGGGTTTGCGAGTTTGATTTGCCCTCCTATCATTACTGGCAGCATCATTCGCCGGACGAACGTCGCGAGGCTCTGCGCGAGTGGATCAAGCCGTTTATGCCTTTGAATGCCGGACTGGGCATCGTTCTTCGCCTGCTGCGCGCCAGCGGGCGAACCGAACGCCAACTCGCCGAGGGCGGTGCTTTCCAGATGATGCTGGGCGGGAGCACCGCGCAGATGGTGCGGGTTTCACTCAAGTCGCAAATGGCCATCGTGCCGGAAATCAGTGCCAACAAATATGCGCTGAATATCCGCTTTACCTGCCCGGACTATGACCATCGGGCACGTCAGGTCGAGAATGATGTCGAATTCGACATGGTTTTTTGTAATCTTTGAGTGCTGATGGCCGAATCCAAAACAGTACGTTGTCCGCAGTGTGGTGGCAATTCCCTGTGGAGTAACACCAACCCGTTTCGTCCCTTCTGTTCCGAGCGCTGCAAACTGATTGATCTTGGCGCTTGGGCTTCCGAATCGTATCGTGTGCCGGTGCAGGATGCGCCGGAGAGGCCAGCTGATTTGCCGACGGCAGAATAGTGCCGTATCAGTCCCAGCCGCGCATCATCGCGAGGCCGTGAGCGCCTTTCTCTCTGGCCAGATCCAGCAGTTCCGGTTTCATTCCACCGAGCGCAAAGAACGGCAGCGGGCTGCGTTCGATCCGTTGTGCAAAAGTTTCCCAGCCGATCCCCTCGGCTTGCGCATGGCTGGCCGTTGGTAGCACCGGGCCGAGTACGGCGAAATCGAGATTCAGTTCGGCTGCGCGGGATATTTCCTCGGTCGTGTGGCAGGAGGCAGCAACCCAATCAAAGGGCGGCCGTTGTTGGACTTGCATCAGGTGTGTCGAAGAAAGATGCAGTCCATGTGCGCCGATTTCCCGAGCGAGCGCTTCGTCGTCGTTGACCAGAACCTGCACATCGCTGTGCTTTTGCGCGAGTTGCATGACTTTTCTGGCGAAGCTGAGGCGCTGTTTGGCAGAAAGCGTTTTGTCCCGAATCTGGATCAACCGCAGCCCTTTGTTCAGTGCGCCTTCCAGCCGGTTTAGCTCGGCCTCGATGCCGTTTTCGGCCGCATTGGTCAGGGCGTAGATGGGCGGGAGTTCCAGTGCGCGGAGAATCGGGCCATTGGCGGGCAGAACGGGGCTGACCGGGATTTCTCCGCCGATCTTGAGCCAGACAATGCCGCTGTGTTCGATCGGCGATATTTCGCCGTGCCACGAGGTGGCACGGAAGAATTTCAGTCGAACCCGAGCGTGCGGATAGGTGAATTCACAGGATAGCCACGGCCAGGCGCAGTCGATTGTTACCCCGAGTTCTTCCTGGATTTCGCGCACCAAGGCTTCGCGCAGGCTTTCGCCCGGCTCAACCTTGCCGCCCGGGAATTCCCAGTAGCCGGCATAGACTTTGCCCTCGGGGCGCTGGGCGAGCAGGAATTCGTTGTGGCCGTTTTGTTCGCGTAACAGGATCGCCGCGGCGACTTCGACGACTTTGCTCATTTGCGGTGTTTGGTCTTGCTGGCGGTGTGCGTGCCAGCCCAGTCCTTGGCGAACTGCCAGGCCACGCGCCCGCTACGCGAGCCGCGCAGCAAGGCCCAGTTAAGCGCGTCGCGCTCGGCCGAAGCGATTTCCTTGTCACTGCAGCCGAAGGATTTCAGCCAGTGTGCGACGATGTTGAGATAGGCATCCTGATCAAAGGGGTAAAAAGACAGCCAGAGACCGAAACGTTCCGAGAGCGAGATTTTTTCCTCAATCGCTTCGCCGGGATGAATTTCCTCGCCGACCCGTTTGCCTTCGAGGTTTTCCTCAAAGTATTCCGGCATCAGGTGGCGGCGGTTGGAGGTGGCGTAGATCAATACGTTGTCCGGTGCCGAGGAAATCGATCCATCGAGGACGACTTTCAGCGCCTTGAAAGTGGCATCGCCGGCGTCGAAAGACAGGTCGTCGCAAAAGACGATAAAGCGTTCCGGGCGGGCAATGAGCAGTTCGACGATATCCGGCAGGTCAACGAGATCGTTCTTGTCGACTTCGATGACGCGTAGTCCCTGCGCTGAGTATTCGTTGAGCAGCGCCTTGATCAACGAGGATTTTCCTGAGCCACGTGTGCCGGTGAGCAGGACGTTGTTGGCCGGCAGCCTTTTGATGAATTGCTGGGTATTGGCCTCGATGCGGGCTTTTTGATCGTCGATGTCGCGCAGATCCTTGAGCCTGATTTTGGATAGCCGGCGTATTGGCAGCAGATAGCCGGCGTTGCCGCGCTTGCACCAGCGAAAAGCCGTGGCTGCGCGCCAGTCCGGAGCGGCGGAAGCCGGCGGAAGCAGCGGCTCGATGCGTTCGAGCAATTTTTCGGCGCGAGCCAGAAAACTGGCCAGTTGTTGGGTCGGGTCACTCATCGGAACGGTATACT
>CAZZDF010000298.1:0-2818 GCA_964652915.1 uncultured Propionivibrio sp.
GGTTCCGGTGGACGTTGGCTTCACGGGGTCTCGCGTTCAAAAAATGCAGTTGATTTTTATTGCTCTGCCGGGTTGCTGCGGCATTCTCTTTGGCATCGGCATTACCGGGTTTCGATCACGAAGCAGAATGTTAGTTGCTTGGCGAAAAATCCACAAATAGTTTTCCTTGCCAGGAGTTTCGCTTTTCCAGTTGTTCTTCAAGGCGCGCCGGGAACTTGTGCAGACGCATTCCCCAATCGGGAGAAATCAGAACGTTCGGCGGAACTTCGCTGCCGAGTCGTTGAATTTTGATCTGCGGCGGAAGGTGTTCGAGCATGTCGATCACCGCGTCCAGATAATCGTCGGGGTCGAGCAACTGAAGGCTTTCTGGGGCGTTACGGTATTGATTGGCCAGCCGGGTTCCCCGCACGATTTGTAATTGATGGAATTTCAGTGCATCAAGCGGCAATCTAGCCAGAGCCCTGGCGCCGTCAATCAGACTGCCGCGGGTTTCGAGCGGCAGACCGAGAAGCAGGTGGCCGGTGATGAACAGGCCGCGTTCGGCAGCGCGGAGAATGGCGTCTCGAGTGCAGGCAAAGTCATGGCCGCGCAGGCATTCCTTGAGCACCGCGTCGTTGCATGATTCGATGCCGATCTCCAGCTCGACGAGCATCCGGCGCGATAGATCGGCAAGGTAATCAAGCGTTTCATCGGGCAGGCAGTCGGGTCTTGTGCCAATGACC
Source organism: uncultured Propionivibrio sp. (assembly GCA_964652915.1). Lineage (GTDB taxonomy): Bacteria > Pseudomonadota > Gammaproteobacteria > Burkholderiales > Rhodocyclaceae > Propionivibrio. Next base: position 723 of record CAZZDF010000298.1, read on the forward strand.
AGCCCGGTAATTGCCGGGTGCGAGAGCGCCGCCCCATAGCGGTTCTTCAGTAAGGCGAGATCGCCGTAGGTATTGGAATAGCTCTGGAAGTAGGCGAGAAAGCCCTTGGTTTTGGGATAGCGACGGCGCATGAACTCGATGCCGATGTCGATTTGCTTGTGGATTTCGCGTTCATCGCGCAGGTAGCTCGGCGAGAAACCTTCGTTGTTGCAGAACGAACAGCCGCCGATACCCAGTGAGCCGTCGCGGTTGGGGCAGGTGAATCCGGCGTCGATGGAGACTTTTTGCAGTCTTCCGCCATACTCCTTTTTCGCCCAGTCGTTGTAGAGATGGTAACGGTGACCGTTGAAGCCGGGCGGGTTGGACTGGTCGCTCATGGCGTTTATGAACCCGCGCTTTCCTCCTTGAGGAATCGCTGATACAGGCGCTGGTAGCGTTCGTCGGACTCCTTCAGACGTTCGGCAGCCAGGCGGAAATAGATTTTCAGCATTTTTGACTGCAGACCGGTCGATGCGGCGTTGAGGTTGGCATAAGACCATTTGCCGATGGTGCCCTCCGTGGTGGCGATGACCGTTGCGGCGCGCGGCGACGGGGTGTCTTCGGCAAAGGCCAGTTCGCCAAATAGCGTTCCTTCGCTGAGCAAGGCAATGAGTCTTCCTTTTTTCAGCACTTTGGCTTCGCCTTTGAGGAGCAGGTAGCAGGACACGGCCGGGCCGCCTTCGTGCATCATTACGGTATCGGCCGGAATCTTTCGCCACTTGGAAATGCGCACGAGTTCCCATAGTTCGGCATCGTTGAGCGAACTTAGCAGCGGAAGCTTGCGTAGCTGATCGTAGAGCTGGGCGGGCGTCGGGCGTTCGTCGATCGCCGCTTTTTCTTGCTGAATCCGGGCGCTGTGACTGGACAAGGCGGAGAGTACCGCTGGCCAGTCGGCAAAGCGTTCTTCCAGACTGCGCGCGAGCATCTTGTCGAGCAGTTCGTCAAGGCTCTTCGGCAGGTCCGGACGAATGCTGGTCAGCGGGGTGCGTTCCCCATTCAGAATGGCGTACATCATCGAGGCTTGGTCGGGGGCATCGAACGGGTGTTTGCCGGTCAGCAGCTGATGCACAACGACGCCGAGCGCGTAGATGTCGGCTTGCGGGGTGACCCAATGGCGGAAAAGTTCCGGTGCCATGTAGGCCAGCGAACCGATATCCATCACCTGAGTGGCTTCGTTGTTGCCTTTGGACCAGTAGGCTGCGCCAAAATCGCAGACCTTGGCTTCGCCGGGGCCAACCAGTTGGAGGTTGGCTGGTTTGATGTCGCGGTGGATGATGCCGGCGCGACAGGCGTAATCGAGCGCGCTGGCGCATTTGTAGGCAATGTTGAGGACTTCGGATACGGGTTTCAGGTTGTCTGTTTTGGTAAAGGGCTCCAGCGTGCCATATGGCAGGTATTCCATGACCAGATAGGCGCAATTTTCGCCAAAACCCGCATCGTAAACATCGATGATATAGGGGTGATGCAGACTTCCGGCCATGTGCACTTCATTGAGCCAGGCTTTGCGGATGACGTTTTGGTCCGGGTCGTCGTTGAAAATATGGGCATGGGCGACTTTTAGCGCGACTTCGCGCTGAGCAAAGGTGTCCCAAGCCTGATAGACGGTTCCGCTGGCGCCTCTGCCGACCTTGCGCAGAACCTCGTAGCGTTGGTTGAGCCCGGAAGGGAGTTCTATGTTTGAGTTGGAGGGAGTCATTGGACGGATCGGATGGAAGGATTGCGTAATGTTAACCGTTTGCGTGACTTTAAGAAAAACCGATTTTGTGGCGTGTTTCTGGAGTGCCTGAAGATGCCCGTGTTTATTGCCTTGCAGGCCATTCAGGCGAGATACTCGACCAGCATGCCGGAGGTCTTGCGCAGTCGGCGCGAGAGCAGCAATGCAAGGCAGCGCATGAAACGGTAGGCGAGTAGCGGAGCGTCATTTCCCAGCCTTTCAAGGCTGGCGTGATCAAGTACCAGCAACTGGCACGGCGTATCGGCAATGCAGGTTGCCGAGCGGCGTTCGTTGTCGAGTAGCGCCATTTCGCCGATGAAGCGTCCGCGGCCTTCGTAGGAAA
>CAZZDF010000299.1:0-2811 GCA_964652915.1 uncultured Propionivibrio sp.
GCATGCGATGGGTTCCAACCGCATGCGCACAATCCTCACCATGCTCGGCATGGTCATCGGCGTCGGCTCGGTGGTACTGATGATGGCCATCGGCCAGGGCGCGCAATACGCGGTGGCGCAGACAATTTCCACCATGGGCAGCAACCTCTACGTCGTCGTTTCCGGTTCGAGCAACATGGGCGGTGTCCGTTCCGGCAGCGGCTTCGGTCCTACGCTCAACGTCGCCGACGCGCAAGCCATCGCCGAACTCGACGACATCACCCAGGTCGCCCCGGTGCATCAAGGCACGCAGCAACTCGTTTACGGCTCCAAAAACTGGAGTTCAACGGTCGTTGGCACCACGCCTTCATACCTCGACGCGCGCGCCTGGGCGCTGACCGGCGGCTACACCTTCAGCGATGCCGACGTGCGCTCGGCCACCCGCGTTGCGCTGATCGGCAAAACGGCTGCCGAAAACCTCTTCGGCCCTGACGAAGACCCGATCGGAAAAACCATCCGCATCCGCCAAACGCCCTTCACCATCATCGGCACGCTGGCCGCCAAGGGACAAAACCTCGACGGGCGCGACCAGGACGACACCATCATCATTCCGCTGACCACCGCGCAGCGCAAGGTTTTCGGCGTCCCCTTCGTGGGCTCGGTACGCACCATCATGGTGCAGGCCAGTTCGGCGGAAGCCATGCCGTCGGTCGAAAAAGCGGTTACCGCCCTGCTCCGCCAGCGCCATCGCCTCCGCGAAGACGCGGACAACGATTTCTACATCCGCAACCTTGCCGCGGCAGCAGACTCGGCGGCGGAAACCACCCGCGTCATGTCGCTGCTGCTCGGCGCCATCGCCTCGGTGTCACTGCTCGTCGGCGGCATCGGCATCATGAACATCATGCTCGTCTCCGTCACCGAACGAACACGTGAAATCGGCATCCGCATGGCCATCGGCGCGCGTCAGAAGGACATCCTGACCCAGTTTTTGCTCGAAGCTTTCATGATCTCCATTGCCGGCTGCCTGATCGGCCTGCTGCTCGGCATCGGCGGCGCCCTGCTGATCAACGCCATCACCAACATGGTCATCGTCATTTCCGGCATTTCGATACTCGTTGCCTTTGCCGTCGCCGCTGGAGTCGGCGTATTCTTCGGTTTTTATCCCGCGCGCAAAGCCGCCCTGCTCGACCCGATCGAAGCCTTGCGCTATCAATAAACCAGAAACAATCGCCATGCCCATCTACACCCTCGGAACCCACACCCCGAAAATCGACCCGCAATCGTGGATTGCGCCCAACGCCACGGTTATCGGCCAAGTGCGCTTGGCTAAAAACGCCTCGGTCTGGTGGAACGCCACCGTGCGCGGCGACACCGACCGCATCCTCATCGGCGAAAACAGCAACATCCAGGACGGCTCGGTGCTGCACACCGACCCCGGGGTCCAGCTGATCATCGGGCGCGATGTCACCGTCGGTCATCTCGTCACACTGCACGGTTGCACCATTGGCGACGGCTCGCTGATCGGCATCGGCGCCGTCATTCTCAACAACGCCGTCATCGAAAAAAACTGCCTGGTGGGCGCCAACACGCTGATTCCCGAAGGCAAGGTCTTCCCCGAAGGCTCGCTGATTCTCGGCTCGCCGGGCAAAGTGGTGCGCAAACTCACCGACGAGGAAATCGCCGGCCTGCAGGAAAGCGCCGCCCACTACGTGCATAACTGGCAGCGCTATCGCGATGAATTGAAGCTGCTTCCCGTTGATCAGGACAAACCCTGAACATCAGCCCAACCCTAACTGCCCAAGAGCTCGAGTTGAAATCAACACGCCTTTACTGCATGGTGGTCTCGCTTGCCGCCATCGCCGCAAGCTTGTTTGCACCTAACGCCTGCGCGCTGGATCAATCCAGACTCCAGCAAGCCGTACAAACCGAGGAGAGCGCCTTGCAGGCCAGAATCGGCATGGCGGTTATGGATACCGCTAATGGAAACACCTGGCACTACCGTGGCGACGAGCGCTTCCCGCTCAACAGCACGCACAAAACCTTTACTTGCGCCGCGCTGCTGGCCAAGGCAGAAAAACAGCCGCGCCTGCTGAATCAGGAAGTTTCGATCAGCAAGGAAATGCTGGTGAGCTATTCGCCGATTACGGAAAAGTCGCTCGCGCCCAGCACGATTACCTTCGACCGGCTTTGCCAGGCCGCCGTGAGCTACAGCGACAACACTGCCGCCAACCTGGCTTTTGACGCCATTGGCGGCAGCGCTGGATTCAGCGCCTTCATGCGCTCGCTCGGCGATAGCGAAACCCGGCTGGACCGCAAGGAACCCGAACTGAACGAGGCAACACCAGGCGATCTGCGCGACACGACCACGCCCGTCGCCATGACCCAGAGCTTGAAAAAAGTGCTGCTTGACGATGGCCTGCCGGCCACCGCGCAAGCCACGCTCAAGCAATGGATGCTCGACGATCAGGTGGCCGGCGCCCTGCTGCGCGCCGCCTTGCCCGCCGACTGGAAAATCGCCGACAAAACCGGCGCCGGCGGCCACGGTTCGCGTTCGATCATCGCCGTCATCTGGCCTCCTGCGAGGCAGCCCTTGGTCGTTAGCATCTACATCACGCAAACAAAGGCTCCAATGGCCGAAAGCAACCAGGCCATCGCGAGAATTGGCAGCGCCTTGAAGGAATCGATCAATCCGGCCTACCCATCGCCGCCAATACACTGATTCCACACATAAACACTGCTCGTTTGGCGCATAACAGGCATCTCCTTACGTTACAATAGCGGTTTTCCCAAACTCGCGAGAGATTTCCGTGTCTGCAACCATCCTTCAAAGTA
>CAZZDF010000300.1:0-2801 GCA_964652915.1 uncultured Propionivibrio sp.
CCGCGACGGTAAACAGATAGAGCGCGGTCAGATGGCGTTCGTCACGTACGGCTGTGGCAAAGGTGGCGATTACATCCGGGTCGGAAGTGTCCTGCTTTTGTGCCACAGTCGACATGACGAGATGCTGGCGGACAAGCCAGACGATCATTTCACTATCTTCCGGGCACAAGCCGTGGCGGTCGCAAAACTCCTCTGCATCCTTGGCGCCGAGCTCAGAATGGCCGCCGCCACGGCCTTTGGCGATGTCATGGAAAAGCGCAGCGACGTAGAGTAGCCAGGGACGGTCAAAACTTCCGATCAATTGGCTGCAATAGGGGTATTCATGGCCGAATTCGGTTTCGGAAAAGCGTCGCAAATTGCGCAGAACCAGCATGATGTGCTGGTCAACGGTATACGCGTGGAACAGGTCATGCTGCATTTGCCCGACGATTTTTCCGAAGCTGGGCAGGTAGCGGCCAAGAATGTCGAACTGGTTCATGCGTTGTAGTTCGTGCAATACCCCCCGCGGTTGCTTGAACAATTCGATGAAACGGGCTTTATTGATGGCGTTGTTGCGAAAGTCTTCGTCGATCAGGTGGCGAGCGCGCCACAGCGAGCGAATGGTGCGTGCGGTCATGCCTTTGAGTTCGGAGTGTTGCTGCATGAGCAGAAAGGCTTCGAGGATCGTGCTTGGCGTTTCCCTAAATACCTCTTCATGAACGATATCGAGCAATTGATGCGAGTTCTGGAAGTGCTCGTTGATCGGCGTAGGCTCCTGCTTCGGTGATGGGAATATCGCCGCGCCCATGTTTTGCAGGAGGATCGTGTTCAACTGGGTGATCGACTTGGCCGTGCGGTAGTACTCCTGCATCAGTTGTTCACTGGCACGTCGGGTTGGCAGGGCGGTGAACCCGAGCCGTTCGGCAACGGCGGTTTGGTAGTCAAATAGCAATCGATCTTCGCTGCGACCTGCCAGCAGATGCAATTCGATGCGCAGCCTTTGCAGAAACTGCTCGCGGCGTTCCAGTCCTTGTTGTTCCCGGTGGGTAATAAAGCCGTGGCGTTTCAGATCTGCCCAGCTATTGCCGTAACCAGCGGCTTGCGCGATCCACAGAATGCTTTGCAGATCACGCAGTCCTCCCGGACTTTCCTTGCAGTCGGGCTCCAGACTAAAGGCAGATTCCTGAAAGCGGATGTAGCGTTCGTCTTGTTCGATTCGCTTGGCGTGGAAAAAGGCCTGTGGATCGATACTGTCTTTGAATTCGTTGTCGAGTTCTTCGAAAAGAGCCGGGTTGCCAGTAAGTAGCCTGGCTTCGACCAGCGCCGTTTCCACGGTCAGATCGTTTTTTGCTTCGGCAAGGCATTCTTGAACTGTGCGGACGCTGTGGCCGATTTTCAGCCCGATGTCCCAGAACAGGCCGATCAGTTGTTCAAGCGATTCGGTTAGCGCGGCATCGGGTTTGTCTGGAAGCAGCACCAGTAGATCGACGTCCGAGGCTGGCCACATTTCGCCGCGTCCATAACCACCGACGGCAACCAAGGCCAGCGAGTCGGGAAGCTCCAGATCCTGCCATAAATGACAGAGTACCTCGTCAATCAGTGCGCAGCGCTGATGCAGCAAAAGCGCCGGATTTGGGTCGGAGAGATAGCGATCGCGGATGCTCTCCTGCTCTGACTGGAGCTTCGATTTATAGCGGGAAAGCAAGGCCTGGCGGGCGTCCGGATCAAGTTTCATCGGTGTGTGCAGCTCATTCCGGAGGCTTGCGCGAGCCTTCGGAAAGGGTAAGTACTTCGTATCCGGTCTCGGTAACCAAAATGGTGTGTTCCCACTGCGCAGAGAGGCTGTGATCTTTGGTGACAATCGTCCAGCCATCGGCCAATTCGCGGATTGCCGCCTTTCCAGCGTTGATCATCGGTTCGATCGTGAAAATCATGTTGGCTTTCAGTTCGACTCCGGTTCCTGCCTGGCCGTAATGTACGACTTGCGGGTCTTCATGAAACTTGGCGCCGATGCCGTGACCGCAAAACTCGCGAACGACCGAATAGCCAGATCTTTCGGCATGACTTTGAATGGCCTGACCAATGTCGCCAAGATGCGCTCCGGGCTTGACTTGAGCGATGCCAAGCCAGAGGCATTCGAAGGTGATTTCGCATAAGCGTTTGGCTTGGATGGAAACTTCGCCCACATGAAACATGCGACTGGTGTCGCCGTGGTAACCGTCCTTGATCGTGGTGATGTCCAGATTGACGATATCGCCGTTCTTCAATTGCTTGTCGCCGGGAACACCGTGGCACACCTGATGGTTGACCGAGGTGCAGATTGATTTCGGGTAAGGTTTGTAACCCGATGGCGCATAGTTTAGTGGCGCCGGAATACAGCCTTGCACGTTGACCATGTGGTCATGGCATAGCCGATCCAGTTCTCCTGTGGTTACTCCGGGCTTGACGAATGGGGTGATGTAATCGAGGACTTCGGCCGCCAGGCGTCCGGCGATACGCATTTTTTCGATTTCTGCCGGCGATTTAAGGGTAATGCTCATGGGGTTCGGGCTCGGGCTAGGGAAGAAGGGGAAGTTGCGAAGGATAAAGTAAGGTGTGCGCTTAGGCAATTTTCATCGCCAAAGGTTTGAACCAACCGGATCTGTATCGTTCAGGCTGTTTTTTGTTGCTGCGATGTCTTCAATAATTGAACGAACAGGGCGAGCGATGGTACAATTGCTCGGTTTTGCTGACTTGTGTTGGTGAAATACTGATGCGTACCGTGGTGGTACGCGAGGCGTTCCGGAGACGGTTCGTCAATTTCGCACATTTGCCTGTTCAAG
>CAZZDF010000301.1:0-2789 GCA_964652915.1 uncultured Propionivibrio sp.
GCATCATCAGTGGCGGGCCAATGGTGACGACTTCGGCGATCTTGCGGCCTTTGCCTTTCTGGTTGGCTTTGAGCAGCTCTTCCAGCGGGCCGGTGACAAAACCCTTGACGCCGAAACTGCCGTCGTTGCTGGTGTAGATGACGTCAAGCTGGTCACCGAACTCGGCCTTGAGTTGGCCGACGCGCTCGTCTTCCTTGGTCCAGAAGAGCAGGTCGGCATTGCGGAAGCCGGCAATCAGAGTGACGTGGTTGCCCATGCGCAGATGCTCACGCATGATCGGGTAGACCGGCGGCAGGCCGACGCCGCCTGCCGTAAATACCACCGTCTGCTTGCCTTCGTAGCGATGCAGGTCGCTGGGGCGACCGAGCGGCCCGGCAATGCCGGTAAAAGCGTCGCCAACGGCCATGCGGTTGATCTCGATGCTGCTGGTGCCCATGGCTTGCACGACGAGGCAGATGGTGCCGGCTTTGGCGTCCCAGTCGGCCAGCGTCAGCGGGATGAGTTCGCCGTTCGGCCACGGCAGCACGCGCACGAACTGGCCGGCGCGCGCGGCGCTGGCGACCAGCGGTGAATGGACGATGAATTCGACGATGCCTTCGGCCAGCTCGATTTTTTCGAGGATGGTCTGTGGCGCCGAGCCGAGGTTGCTGTAGTGCTCGGCACTGGCGACCATTTTGGCGACTTCATCGGGCGAGAGATTCATGTCGCCGACAATTTCGTGCGCTGCCGCCTTGCCGTCGCCGGCGGCACGGATGGCCGTGGAGCCGCCGCGTGCCGCGTCGCCACCGGAATAGACACCGGCCAGCGAGGTTTGCTGCGTGCCTTGGCCCACGTCGATGGTGTCCCACTTGGTCGTCTTGAGTGACGGTTCCGACTCGCGGATGATCGGGTTCGGCGTGTTGCCCAGCGCCATGATCACCAGATCGACCTTCATCGGCTCGACTTCGCCGGTCGGCACCGGGCTGCGGCGGCCGGACGAATCGGGCTCGCCGAGCTCCATCACGTCGAGCATGGCTTTGGTGACGAAATGCGTCTTGTCGTCGCCGATGAATTCGCGCGGGGAGCGCAGCACCTTGATCTGGATGCCTTCTTCGATGGCGTGGTGCAGTTCCTCAACGCGTACCGGCATTTCGGCGCGGGTGCGGCGATAGACGATGGTGACGTTGGCGCCGAGGCGGCGGGCGGTGCGCGCCGAATCCATGGCGGTATTGCCGGCGCCGATGATGATGACTTCCTTGCCGCGGGTTTCCGGCAGCGGCGTTTCGTAGTCCTCGCGCAGCCCCTGCATGAGGTTTACGCGGGTGAGGAACTCGTTGGCCGACATGACGTTGATCAGGTGCTCGCCGGGCACGTTCATGAAGCGCGGCAGGCCGGCGCCGGTACCGACGAAGACCTTCCAGAAACCGGCGTTTTTGAGGTCCTGAATCGTCGCCGTCTTGCCGACGACAAAATTGGCGACGAACTTGCCGCCGAGCAGCTTGATCTTGCCGACCACGTCATCGATCAGCTCGTTGGGCAGGCGGAACTCCGGGATGCCGTAGCGCAGCACGCCGCCGAGGGCATGGAAGGCCTCGAAAACGGTGACCGGGAAGCCTTCGGAGGCCAGGAGGTAGGCGTTGATCAGGCCGGCCGGGCCGGAGCCGACCACGGCCACCGGCGGTTTTTCCGCCTTGGCCCACGGATCGGGGAAGCCGGCAAAGCGGGCGGCGATGCCTTCGGCGTTGACCAGTTTTTCGCGCTGCGGCAGATACCACTCGATCTGCCCGATTTCGATCGGCTGCTTGGTGTGCGTGCACACGCCTTGGCACTGCAATTCCTGCGGGCAGACGCGGCCGGTGACGTTGGGCAGCGGGTTGCAGTTCTCAATGAGCTCCATCGCTTCGCGGAAGCGGCCGGTGCCGAGCAGCGTCAGCATTTCCGGGATGTGGATCTTGACCGGGCAGCCGCCCTTGGGCTCGAACTTGCCGGCGACGTGCAGGCCGATTTCGCAGGGCCGGTCTTCGCACTGCTTGTCGCGCAGGGCTTCGAGCCAGATCAGCATTTCGACTTCGCGGGCGCTGTAGCCGAGGTTCATGTAGCCGAGATAGCCCTGATTGACGAGGCCGAAGTCCTTCGAGCGTTCTTCGGCATCGCGCACGTAGGGCGGGATGTGGTTGTCGGCTGGCCAGTTTTCGGAAAGGCCCTTGAATACCGGGTAACGCTCCGAGAGGTGCAGGTCCAGCGCGCGGATGAACTTGCGCTTCATGCCCAGCGGCACGTTCCAGATAAAGCGCATCAGCACCTTGCTGGTGTCGTCGTCGCGCAGCAGGAGTTCCCACAGGGTGCGCACGAACTGCGCGCCCAGCTCGGGTTGCTGGAACTCCCAGACGACGGCGTTGGTGCCGTCGGCGATGAACATGTCGCGGAAGGCGCCGGGTTGTTGCAGCAGGCGGCGGCGCAGAAGCTCCATCTGGTTATGGAAGTCCTTGACCGCTTCGGTCTGCTCCAGAGCCTCGATCTGCGACTGCGCGTTTTCCAGCGCGCTGGCCGAATCGACGTAGCGGTGCAGCTCGTTCTGGCTGCCGGAGGAGGGGGGCGAATCCACTGCGCTCATCGAATGATCTCCGCATCGCAATTGGCCGAAACCCGCTTGATACGGGCTTTCAGCTCGGGGGTGGCGGTCACGCGCTCAAGCACGCCGGGGATGAGCTGGGCGACTTCGCGGCTTTCGCCATTGACGACGATCCGTGTCTTCTCAAAGAGCTCCGGCAGATCCTGATAGCAGGTCTTGCAGTTGGTGCATTTGACCT
>CAZZDF010000302.1:0-2768 GCA_964652915.1 uncultured Propionivibrio sp.
TTGTTTCTCCAGGAATCGCAAATAGTGCTTGTGCTTTTGCCGGCGTGTGCTTTAGTGGTATTTCCGTAAGACGAACGAAACTTTGGGCGCTTATGCTTGTCAGGGAACGATATTCAATTGAAGGCCGATCATGACCCTGAGTCGCAGCCTCACACTGGCGACGGCAGCTTTTGCTGCCGTTCTTGTTACCGCCATCGGTGGTGTTGAGCTGTGGCAGAAACGCGCGTCCGAACTGCGCAATATCGATGAGCGCTTTACCCTGATCGAGCAGAGTAGTGTCCCTGCTGTCGCCGAACTTGTTTGGCATCTCAATGAAGAGGGTATTGTCCGTCTGGCCGAGGGGATCGCCGGGCAGCGCGATGTTTCGCGAGTAACCATCCGTAGTGCCGAAGAAACACTGGTTGATATCGGCAAATCGGTGCCGCGAGCGATTTATCGCGAATTTGCTCTGGTTCGTTCGCTGGGGCCGCAGCAGAAAAAATCCGAGCCGCAAGACCAGCTGGGGCTACTTAGGGTTGAGGTTGATCAGCCCGCAATCGAGCAGCGCTTGTTTGTCGAATCGGTCTACAAATGGCTGGCTAATCTTTTATTGGTCGTTCTGGTCGCGGGTTTCGTGCTGATGTTGCTGGAACGTAGAGTTATGCGTCATGTCCGCCGTGTGGCTGGCTATGTTGATCAACTGACCCCGGAAAACCTTGATGAGCGTTTGACTCTGGAACGTTCCGGCAAGGCCGATTCGGATGAGCTGCAAATGCTGGTAAACGGTGTTGCCCGAATGCAGGAGAGCTTGCGGCAGGCGATCGATGGCCTGGAGGTCGATATTGCCGAGCGCATTCGCGCGGAAAAAGCGCTCAAGGAGGCGAAAGCGCTGACCGAAGCGGTCTTGGAAAATGTCCCGCTGATGGTCTTCCTCAAGGAAGCGACTGATCTGAAATATGCGCTGTTCAACCGGGCCGGCGAAGAGCTGTTGGGTTGTGACCGGCAGCATTTGCTTGGCAAGACCGATCGGGATTCGTTTCCGCCGGAGCAGGCGGCCTATTTCACCGCCACTGATCGTGAAGTTCTCGATAGTCCATCGGGGTATCTGGATATCCCGGAGGAATGGGTGCCGACGGCCTCCCAAGGAGAAAGGTTGCTGCATACGCGCAAAGTGCGTATTGATGCCCCGGACGGTGCAACGCGTTTCTTGCTGGGGATTTCGGAAGACATCACCAAGCGCAAGGCGGTGGAGATCGAGCTTGAGCAATATCGGCACCACCTCGAAGAACTGGTAGCGACACGTACTGCCGAGCTCGAAGTGGCCAACCGTTCGCTTACCGAGGCCAAGATCGCCGCTGATGCGGCTAATGCCGCCAAGAGCGCTTTCCTGGCCAATATGAGTCACGAAATCCGCACACCGATGAATGGCATTATCGGGATGGCCAACATCTTGCGTCGCGAAGGCGTATCGGCGCAACAGGCCAAGCGCCTTGATGCAATCGATGCGTCTTCGCTGCATTTGTTGTCGGTGATCAACGATGTGCTCGATATCTCAAAGATCGAAGCTGGAAAATTCATGCTCGATGAGGCGCCGGTCGATGTCGGGGGCGTGTTGGCCAACGTCAAATCGATCATTGCCGAACGGGTTCAGGCCAAGGGACTTGAATTGCGGGTTGAATGCGCGGCGTTGTCGGCGAAATTGTTTGGCGACACCACGCGTTTGCAGCAGGCGTTGCTTAACTACGCCGCCAATGCCGTCAAGTTCACCACGCACGGGAGCATCACGCTACGCGTTAATAAACTGGATGAGAGCGATGATTCGGTGAGGCTGCGTTTTGAGGTGGCCGATACCGGGGTTGGTATTGCTCCGGAAGCGATGGCGCGGCTGTACAGCGCTTTCGAACAGGCGGATAGCTCGGTGGCCCGCAAGTACGGCGGGACGGGGCTTGGTCTGGCGATTACCCGGCGTCTGGCTGAGTTGATGGGCGGTGAGGCGGGCGCGGAAAGTACGCCGGGTGTAGGCAGTACCTTCTGGTTTACTGCTTGTTTGAAGATGGCGGAAGGCGAATCGGATGCTGAGGCAAACGGAGGTCAGGCTTCTGCCGATGCTGAATTGCTGATTCGTGAGCGTTATTCCGGGCAGCGTATTCTGGTAGTCGATGATGAACCGCTCAATCTGGAAATCGCACTGATTCAATTGGAGTCTGTCGGATTGGTGGTTGATATTGCCGGCGATGGCTTGCAGGCTGTTGCTCTGGCGCGCAGTAACAGCTATGCGGCCATCTTTATGGATATGCAGATGCCGAAATTGAACGGCCTGGAAGCCGCGCAGCAGATAAGACAGCTTCCTGGCTGTCGGGAGATTCCGATTGTCGCCATGACCGCCAACGCTTTTGCCGAAGACAAGGCGCTGTGCGTCAAAGCCGGAATGAACGATTTTTTGGTCAAGCCGTTCATGCCCGATCAGTTGTTTGCCGTGGTGTTGCGTGCGCTGGCTCGGCGTTAGCAGCCTGTCGTTTTGAGCAATCCCTGTTCGCGCAATTCCTGGTACAGGCCGGTGTAATCTGCCGCGCCGCGGCTTGAAGGATTGTGACTGAAGACGTCGCGGTTTTTCGACGGGCTTTCGGCAATCGAGACGTTTTCGATGACCACCGTCTGGCAGACTTCATCGCCATAGGATTGGCGGAGTTGGTTCTGGATGTCTTCACTCATCTTGCGCCGTCGATCGTAGCGTGTCAGCAGGTAGCGGCGTTCGAGGCGGCGCTTGAGTACCGGTTCAAGGTAGGTCA
>CAZZDF010000303.1:0-2760 GCA_964652915.1 uncultured Propionivibrio sp.
CCATCGCTTGATTGGCTTCTTCAAGTGCCTGCGTGCGGCTTGCCACCTTGTTTTCGAGCTCTTCGGTATTGCTGCGGATTTCTTCGGCCATGACTACGAAGGCATGACTCAGATCGCCCAGTTCGTCGTTGCTCGGTGGCGGTAGCGAGACATCAAAGCGGCCTTCAGAGACGGCTACGGCCGATTGCTGGAGTGTGCGCAGCGGATGCAGGATCAGCGCTTCGACGGCGTAACCAAAAGCCATCAGCAGGATGATGATCACCCCGGCGATAATCCCGATGGCGATGTGCAGCCAGCTTTTGTCGATTACCTTTGCGGCCTGCAGATCGACGGCGGTGACGATGTGCCATTTGAGTTCCGGCAGATAAGACAAGGCCAGCAGTTGCTCGCGACCGTCGAGCGTCGCTTTCAGCGTGCTGACTTCGCCCGGATGGCCTTCGGCGTTTAGCATGGCGGCAGACAGTGCCTCTCGCTGTTGTTCCGACGGAAGTTGCCCGGCGAGGGTCTGTTTCTGGCTGGCCGTGCTACCGGCCTGGTTGTTGGCGATCAGGGCTTGATTGTGGTGCGCCTGAATGGCCCCGGCCTGGTTGATGATCAGCGGCGTGACGCCAGCTTCGTCCGTTTCGATGAACTCCTTGATGAATTCGCTCAGATCGAGCCCGGCACCGGCGATGGCCAGAACCCGCGAAGTGTCGCGAATGAGAAAATTGAACCAGACCCGGGTGACGTTCAGATGCTCGTCGTAGTTAACATTGATGTTGAAGTCCTCGGTTTTCTTCAATGAGTTGAAGAACCAAGAATCGGCTTCTTTGGTCGCGCCAAGGACATAGCGCGGGTTCTCGCTGAATGCCTTGTCGGCGGAGTTGGCGTAGTAGTTGCGGGAAAGCGCGCTGGCAATGAAATAGTTGTGGTCGCGGAAACTCTGCCGGTAGCCCTCGGCTTCCTGGAAAAAGGCCGATTTTTTCGCCGGGTCGTGTTCGTCGAGCAGCCACTGGCGGGTCAGCACGGAGTTGGCAAAACGCCGGGATAGGGCCAGTTCGCGAGAAACCGGGGCGAGAATGCTTTCACGCTTGAGTTTGGTGAAATTGACCGCGTAAGCTTCGCCAAAATGGTTGCGAACCCCGTCGAGAACCTGTTTGCCGATCAGTGCTGCGGGGATCAAGGCGATCAGCGCGGCCAATACCAGTGCCAGGGATGCTTTGGCGCGAAGCCCGAATCTCAAGTTTGTCATCCAAACCCCCGCGTGAGCTTGATTAGCATTTAATCATTTGGTGCATCGTATCATTTCGGCCAATTATTGGAATCACAAAACGCGAGCTGTCGAGAGCGCTTTGTTGCAAAAAGGCCAATGGCATCAGGCCATTCGGCCACAATGATCCGAGCTTGATCGGCATGTTGTTTTTTGGGAAGGCGAACGATTCTGGTTCGGTGCTCAACGACGTTACGGAAAGTTGCGACGGGCGATAGCGGCTGGAAAATTTTCAGCATAAAACCGTGTTGACTCGGAACTGTGGTTCAGCCTTTATTCTCCGCGTATTACTGTCCAGATAAGAGACGAGGCGCTAATAATGGCAGGGTCTGAGAACAAAAAAGAGTACAAAGTGGGGAAGTTGGCCGCTTTGGCCAATGTGGGATTAGGCACCGTCCGTCACTATCAGAAACTCGGGCTCTTACCGATACCGTCGCGTCCTGTCGATGGCGGGGCGCGCAAGTATTCGCAAGCTGAATTGCATCGCCTGTTGTTGATCAAGAATGCCCAGACCCTGGGCTTTTCGCTCAAGGAAATTGCTTCGATTCTGCATCACCGGCGGCAGGAAGACTGCCTGCGGGTCAAGCAGATCTGTTTGGCCAAACAGCAGGAGTTGGAGAAGCAGATCCGCGTGCAAGAAATTCAGCTGATGAGCTTGAAGGCGATTGTCGATGGCTGTTCCGGGGCCTGCCAGGAGAGCTCTTGCGCGCTCGTCCATGGACTCTGCCGTTTGCATGTGGGATTGGTGGAAGTCGCCGCTTCCTGATGCTTGTGCCTGATCTTCTGCCCGAAGAAGCCGCTGTCATGGTTGGCCGATGCGCGTGTCCATCGGCTGCTGGCGAGGTGCCGGCGACACCGGGATGCGCGGGCGAAGGTTTTTTCGAAGTCGATACGCAAACTGCTTTTCTGTTTTTGAAGCCGGGCGAGACTGTTCCTTGGTGCCGCTGCCTGATCGTTTATGGCGCCAGTCGTCTTTGTTCGTGTTCGAACCGGGTTTCCTTGTTCAGGAAGCACGGAATTTAAGCGCGTTGATTTTCTGTCAATCAAGCAAACAAGCTATGGCTTATCAAATTGAGTGGTCGAAAAAGTGTGTGAAGGTTTCTTATTCCGGCGATTGTTCTGCGGTTGATGTGCTCAACGCGGTAATTGAAATCCAGTCGGATTATCGTTTCGATTCGACCTATCAGGCTTTGCATGATTTCACTGAATGTCAAAGTCTGGCGTCAGTTCCTGAGGTGCTTGAACAAATCGCGGTGCAAAATATCGGTGCAGCCGTGTCGAATCCGAATTTGCGGATTGCGGTGATCGCAGACCACCCGGATGTGTTGAGCATGCTGGATTGCTTTGCCAGCCTTGCTCTCAGCCCCTATCCTTTGAGTGTGTTTCAGGCCATCGAGAGCGCTTTGGCATGGCTGGAAGGCGCGTCAATAGGCGGTCTCCAGCCGGTCAATCGTTGTGTTTGACAAGCCTGAAATAGGCAATTAGCACGGCGAACACGGAGAAACAGGCGA
>CAZZDF010000304.1:0-2756 GCA_964652915.1 uncultured Propionivibrio sp.
CTACACATAGAGGCACACTCTTTCCCTACACGACGCTCTTCCGATCTCGCAGGATCAGCTCGAAAGGCTTGAAAGTGGCCTGCGCGAAATGGGCTTCGACCTGCCCGCGGCCGTGCAGGAAAAGCTGCTGGCCTACGTCGCGCTGCTCTACAAGTGGAACAAGACCTACAGCCTGACAGCCATGCGCGAACAGGATAAGGCCGTCAGCCATCATCTGCTCGATTCGCTGGCCATCCTGCCTTTCGTTCCAGCCGGCAAGCTGCTTGACGTCGGCAGCGGTGGCGGCATGCCGGGCATCCCGCTGGCCATCGCCCGGCCCGATCTGCAAGTCACCCTGCTCGACAGCAACTCGAAAAAGACGGCCTTTCTTCAGCAAGCGGCCATCGAACTCGGTCTGAAAAATATTTCCGTTCACTGCGGGCGGGTCGAACAGTATCATCCAAGGTTCGGCTTCGACGCGATCACCTCGCGCGCATTCTCCGAATTGGCGGATTTTGTCGGTTTGTCGCGACATCTGTTGGCACCTGGCGGGCGCTGGCTGGCCATGAAAGGCATCTGGCCGCACGATGAAATTTCGCGTTTGCCGGGCGATGTGGCGCTGTTGGAAGTTCGTCGTTTGCACGTTCCGGGCGTCGATGGCGAACGACATCTGGTCATGATCGAAAGCACCGGCGGCGGTGCGACGAAAGCAGGTTCAGGGGAGAGTTAAGTTGGCGAAAGTATTGGCGGTAACCAACCAGAAAGGCGGCGTAGGCAAAACAACGACAGCGGTCAATTTGTCCGCCTGTCTGGCTGCGCTTGATCAACGCGTATTGATGATCGACCTTGACCCGCAAGGCAACGCCACAACAGGCTGCGGCGTGGTCAAACGCGTGGCGCTGCCAACCGTTTATCAGATACTGATTGGCCGATCGACGCTCGCCGAAGCTCGGGTCAGCACCAATTTTGGCTTCGACATTCTGCCGGCCAACCGCGAACTGGCCGGAGCGGAAGTCGAAATGATCGAAATGGGCGGCCGTGAGTTCCGCCTGCGCGACGCACTAGCACCGGTTCTCGACGATTACGACTTCGTCCTGATGGACTGCCCGCCGGCACTCAACATGCTCACCGTCAATGGCCTGGTTGCCGCCAGCGCCGTGATGATTCCCATGCAGTGCGAGTATTACGCGCTTGAAGGCCTGACCGATCTGGTGGCGACCTTAAAGAAGGTTCGCGCCAATCTCAATCCAAAACTCGAAATCGAAGGCCTGTTGCGCACCCTGTTTGATCCCCGTTCAACGCTGACCCAGCAAGTTTCCAATGAACTGGTCGAGCATTTTGGCAGCAAGGTCTACAACACCATCATTCCGCGCAACGTTCGCCTGGCCGAAGCGCCCTCTTACGGCAAGCCGGTCATCACCTTTGACCGGGCCTCCCGGGGCGCACAAGCCTACATGGCCCTGGCGCAGGAAATACTCGATCGACGCAACGGGGTTGCCCCACAAGTCGTCGACCAAGGAGCAGAAGCATGAAGCAAAAAGGACTCGGGCGCGGGCTGGACGCTTTGCTGGCCGGTAATGAATCCCCGGTTCGCGAACAACAGCGTTCGCTGCCCGTCGCACACCTGCAACCCGGCAAATATCAACCGCGCACCCAGATGGACAACGCCTCGCTGGAAGAACTGGCCGCCTCCATCCGCGCCCAGGGGCTGATGCAACCCATCCTCGTTCGACCGATTGGTGGCGCACTGGGCGAAGATCGTTACGAAATCATCGCCGGCGAGCGCCGCTGGCGCGCCGCACAAATGGCCGGGCTCACCGAAGTGCCGACGCTCATCCGCGAAATTCCGGACGAGTCGGCGCTGGCCATGGCGTTGATCGAAAACATCCAGCGTGAAAACCTCAATCCGCTTGAAGAAGCGCAAGGCTTGCAGCGTCTGGTCGACGAGTTTTCGATGACCCATCAGGAAGCCGCCGATGCTGTTGGGCGCTCACGACCGGCTGCATCCAACCTGCTGCGCTTGTTGCAACTGGTCCCGCCGGTGCAGGAAATGCTGATGCGCAATGAAATCGACATGGGTCATGCACGCGCCTTGCTGCCCTTGTCCGGCGCAGCACAAATCCAGATAGCGCAACGTGTCGCGCAAAAAGGCATGTCGGTTCGCGATACCGAACGCGCCGTACAGCAAGCCTTGAAACCGCCCAAGGAAACCGCCGCGCCCAAACCCGACCGGGATGTGCTGCGTCTGCAGGAAGAACTCTCCGACTTGCTCGGCGCACACGTTGAAATCCGCGCCAACCAGAAAGGTGCCGGAAAGATCCAGATCAGCTTTGGCGACCTCGACCAGCTCGAAGGCATCCTGCACCGTCTGCGTTAAGCGCTCGCCCCCGCGTCGATCGCCCGCCATAGCACGTCGGACCGCCCAAAGCAAATCGATTCTTCTATTGCGCTGAGATAATGTTCAGAGCTATCCTTCTGCAAGCAATAACAATATTGGTTTCGGCATCAATCGCCGGATTGATGGCAGGAACGCGGGGGGCGATATCGGCAACTCTCGGAGGCGTGGCTTGCACCCTCCCTAATTTTTTGTTTGCCTTGCGCCTCAAATCGGTGGCCAGTCGCCCCGGCGCTTCGTACCCTGCGAATTTTTTTCTCGGCGAATTCGTCAAGATCGCGCTGACGATTGCCCTGCTGGTAGTTGTTGTAAAAACGTATGCCGATTTGCACTGGCCTTCCATGCTGATCGGACTGGGGCTTGCATTGCAAGCAGGTTTTTT
>CAZZDF010000305.1:0-2755 GCA_964652915.1 uncultured Propionivibrio sp.
TTGCCAGCTTAGTCTTTGTTCACGGTTTCCACCATGATCAAGGGCTCATCGGTAGCCGCTACCTGAACCGGGCGACGGCGTCGCGGTGCTTTGCTCACGACAGGCGCTTCCGGTTGCCAGGCACTGGCTTTTTCACTACTCGTTTCTACCATAACCAGACCGCTGGTTTCCAGTGCTTTCTCGATATCGACCGGTGGAACTGCCGGGATATCGACTGGCGTCGCGGTAACCTGCTCGGCGATTGGCTCAGCGACAGGAATCACTTCGGTCACCGGTGTTGGCACTTGTTCGAAGGTTGGTAGCGAAGCCGCTTGCGAAGCGGGCTCGGCACTCGCCGTGGGCGCAGCAGCTGGCTCAACGACGACTTCTGGCTGAGATTCAATGGCAGACTCAGTATTGGCCGCTATGGTCTCTACCGGTTCCGTGCCGAATGTGCTGGTAACCGTTTCTGTTTCACTGAGCGTTGGCTGATTGGTGATCGATTCCTGCGCAACAACAGAGATCGTTTCAGCGGACGCAACGGCAGCAACAGCACTAGTCGTATTGGTTTCGGCTGTTACGGTAACTGCTGTGTCGGCGGCTACCTCCGGCGCTGAAACCCCTTCGCTGTTGTCAGGGCTTTGCGCTGAGGTCGCAGAAACCTGTGCTGCCTGGTTTTCGTTTCGTTCGCCACGTTCGCGTCGTCCCCCGCGACGGCCACGGCGGCGTTGGTTTCCGTTGTTGCCCTCGTCGGCTGGCTTTTCGGCTCCATCGAGTGTGCTCGGCAGATCGTTCCGATCCTCGGAATTTTGCGCCGATGGCAACTGTTCCTTGCGTTCCGGGCGTGGTTCGCCACGTTGACGGCGTGGTTCGCGTGGCTCGCGAGCTTCTCTGGGTTCGCGTTGTTTCTGGTTTTCCTCACGCTGGGCGTTTTGTTGTGCGCGTGGCTCTCGGGCCTCCCTGGGCTCGCGATTGTTGCGCGAATCGCGGCCTTCGCGATCTTCATCGCGCCGGTTGTTGCGCCCGCCGCGACGACCGTCGCGCTGTCCGTTGCGCGGCCTTCTTTCGGGTTTAGGCGCAGGCGTGGGTTCCGGGGTGCTGCGGAACCACGACAGAATTTTGGCAATGAATCCGGTTTCCGAATTCTTGTCCTTGCTGCGGGCGCTTTCGTCGACAATCGGCGCCGGTTGTGCCGCTGTGATGCCCTTGATGGCGGCTTCCTGGCGCGGTGCCTTGGCTTCTCCGGCAGTCGAGGTGCTCTTGCTGGTTTCTTCGAGCGGCGCTTCGGCAACCATCTTGTACGACGGTTGTTGCAGGTCGTCCTGGTTCAAATCGTCCTGTCGCAGGCGGATGATGCGGTGCTGCGGCGTTTCGAGATGAATGTTCGGGATGAGCAGGATGATGACCTTGTGACGCAGTTCAATCGCCTGGATGTCGGCGCGTTTTTCGTTAAGCAGGAAGGTGGCGACATCGACCGGGACTTGCGTATGCACGGCGGCGGTGTTGTCCTTCATCGCTTCTTCTTCGAGGATGCGCAGAATGTGCAGGGCAGCCGATTCGGCGCTGCGGATATGGCCGGTACCGGAACAACGCGGGCACGGGATGTAGCTTGTTTCGGCCAGTGCTGGGCGCAGGCGTTGACGCGACAGTTCCATCAGTCCGAAGCGGCTGATCTTGCCGGTCTGGACGCGGGCGCGGTCGAGGCGCAGACCTTCGCGCAAGCGGTTTTCCACTTCGCGCTGGTTGCGCTGGCTTTCCATGTCGATGAAGTCGATGATGATCAGGCCGCCGAGGTCGCGCAGACGTAGTTGCCGGGCAACTTCCTCTGCTGCTTCAAGGTTGGTCTTGAAGGCAGTTTCTTCAATGTCGGCACCGCGCGTCGAGCGACCGGAGTTGACGTCGACTGAAACCAGCGCTTCGGTGTGGTCAATGACGATGGCGCCACCGGAAGGCAGGTTGACCTGCCGTGAATACGCTGATTCGATCTGATGTTCGATCTGGAAGCGCGAGAACAGCGGCACGTCGTCGCGATAGCGTTTGATGCGGTTGACCGTTCCGGGCATGACGTGCGACATGAACTGACTGGCTTGGTCAAACACCTCGTCGGTGTCGATCAGGATTTCGCCGATGTCCGGCTGGAAATAGTCACGAATTGCGCGGATGACCAAGCTGCCTTCCTGATAGATGAGGAAAGCACCTTTCTGCTGGTTGGCAGCGCCTTCAATCGCTTTCCAGAGTTGCATCAGGTAGTTGAGGTCCCATTGCAGCTCTTCGGCGTTGCGGCCGATGGCGGCGGTGCGGGCGATCAGGCTCATGCCTTGCGGCACCTGCAGTTGATCCATGACATCGCGCAATTCGGCGCGCTCATCGCCTTCAACGCGACGGGAAACGCCGCCGCCGCGTGGGTTGTTAGGCATCAGAACGAGATAGCGGCCGGCCAGACTGATGAAGGTGGTGAGCGCAGCCCCTTTGTTGCCGCGCTCGTCCTTATCGACCTGAACGATGAGTTCCTGGCCTTCGCGCAGGGCTTCCTTGATCGTTGCGCGGTTGGCTTCGACGCCAGGCTGGAAATAGGAGCGCGAGATCTCCTTGAACGGCAGAAAGCCATGCCGCTCGGCGCCGTAATCGACAAAAGCCGCTTCCAGACTCGGCTCGATGCGGGTGATGACCGCTTTGTAGATGTTGCTCTTTTTTTGTTCTTTGGCGGCCGATTCAATGTCGAGATCAACGAGTTTCTGACCATCAACAATGGCGACACGAAGTTCTTCGGCCTGTG
>CAZZDF010000306.1:0-2751 GCA_964652915.1 uncultured Propionivibrio sp.
GGCCTGGCGGCCCTTTTTGCGCAGAGGTAAAGCTTAGAGTCCGGCGTCAGCCTTGAGGGCGGCCGCCTTGTCGATGGCTTCCCAGGTGAATTCCGGCTCCTCGCGGCCGAAGTGACCGTAGGCGGCTGTCTTGGTGTAGATCGGGCGTAGCAGGTCGAGCGTCTTGATGATGCCTTTCGGACGCAGGTCGAAGTGCTTGTCAATCAAGGCGGTGATCTTTTCGTCGCTGATCTTGCCGGTGCCGAAGGTTTCGACCATCAGCGAAACCGGTTTGGCGACGCCGATGGCGTAAGCGATCTGAACTTCGCAGCGGTCGGCCAGGCCGGCGGCAACGACGTTCTTGGCGACATAGCGGGCAGCGTAGGCGGCTGAACGGTCGACCTTGGAGGGGTCTTTGCCGGAGAAGGCGCCGCCGCCGTGACGGGCGGTGCCGCCGTAGCTGTCGACGATGATCTTGCGACCGGTCAGACCGCAGTCGCCGTGCGGGCCGCCAACAACGAAACGGCCGGTCGGATTGACCAGATAGCGGGTGCTGGCGGTCAATAGTTCCTTGGGCAGGACAGGCTTGATGATTTCTTCGATGACCGCTTCGGAAATCTGGGCGTGCGAGACTTCCGGGTTGTGCTGGGTGGAGATCACGACCGTGTCGATGATCGTCGGCTTGCCGTCAACGTATTTGACCGAAAGCTGGCTCTTGGCGTCCGGGCGCAGCCAGGTCAGGCGGCCGTCTTTGCGTACTTCGGCCTGGCGTTGCATCAGGCGGTGGGCGTAGTAAATCGGCAGCGGCATCAGCGTCGGCGTTTCGTTGCAGGCGTAGCCGAACATCAGGCCCTGGTCGCCGGCGCCCTGATCGAGGTCGAGGCCCTGGCCTTCATTGACGCCTTGGGCGATATCTGGCGACTGGCGGTTGATCGCGGCCAGCACGGCGCAGCTCTTGTAGTCAAAGCCGATTTCGGAATCGTTGTAGCCAATGCGGCGGACGGCTTCCTGGGCGATTTCGCGGTAGTTGATGTGCGCGGTGGTGGTGATTTCGCCCGAGATGACGACAAGGCCGGTCGAGACCAGCGTTTCGCAGGCAACGCGACCTTTCGGGTCGACGGCCAGAATGGCGTCGAGGACGGAATCCGAAATCTGATCGGCGACTTTGTCGGGATGGCCTTCGGAAACGGATTCCGAAGTAAACAAAAACTCTTTGGACATGCTTTCTGCTCCAATAAAAAACCCCGTTGCGGCTGCGTTGCCGGCTCCGGGGTTCGAGCAGACGACGCTTTAGCAGTATTTTGAAAGCTCTTTTTTGCTTTCTTCGCCCCGCAAGTTGTCCTGATTAACTCGGCGAATGGGATAATTGTAGTTTCTAGTATGCAGCGGGTCAAACCCCTGATGAGTAGGGTTTTTTCGTGATTCCAATTTTTCGGTTTTTGAGTTGTTTGCCATTGGCCTGGTTACACCGGATTGGTGCGCTCGTCGGCTGGCTGGCCTGGTTGTTTTCGCCGACGTACCGGCGGCACATGCGCGAAAACATGGTGTTGGCGCTTGGCGAAGACGGTGAGCGCCGCGTGCGTTCGGCGGCGATTGCCAACGCTGGAAAATCTTCGCTCGAGTTGCCGAAAATCTGGCTGCGTCCGTTGGAGGAAGCCGTATCGCGCGTGGTCAAGGTCAGTGGCTGGGAGCTGGTCGAGGCAGCCACTGCGGCGGGCAAAGGCATCGTTTATTTGACGCCGCATCTGGGCTGCTTTGAGGTGACTGCGCAGTATTTGTCGATGCATGCGCCGATTACCGTTCTTTACCGGCCGCCGAAGCAAGCCTGGTTGCAGACGATGATCGAGACCGGGCGGGCGCGGGCGCAGTTGCATATTGCTGCTGCGGATATGGGCGGCGTGCGCGCCTTGCTCAAAGCATTGAAGCGCGGTGAGGCGGTCGGCATGTTGCCGGATCAGGCGCCCAAGGTTGGCGAGGGCGTCTGGGTCGATTTCTTTGGCAAGCCGGCCTACACGATGACGCTGGCCGCGCGGCTGACGGAAACGGGCGCTGCGGTCATCATGGTTTGGGCCGAGCGCTTGCCCGGTGGCGCCGGTTACCATTTCCATCTGCAGGCGCCGACTCAGCCGATCAGCGGTGATACTGGGGAGCGTGCCGTGAAAATCAGTCACGAGATCGAGTGTCTGATCCGGCAATGCCCGGAGCAGTATCTGTGGGGCTATAACCGTTACAAGCGTCCGCGCGGGGTCGAAGCGCCGCCTGAAAGGGCTTGATGCAGCTCGCTTTCTGTCTCTACAAGTATTTTCCATTCGGCGGCTTGCAGCGCGACTTTTTGCGCATTGCGCTGGCCTGTCAGCAACGCGGTCACGCAATCCGGGTGTATACGCTGGAGTGGCGTGGCGAAGTGCCGTCGGGCTTCGAAGTGATTTGTGTGCCGGTCCGGGCGTTGAGCAATGCGCGGCGCTATGCGAAGTTCACCGATTGGGTCGCTCAGGATCTGCAAGTCCGTCCGGCAGATCGCGTTGTCGGATTCAACAAGATGCCGGGGCTCGATGTCTATTTTGCGGCCGATCCCTGTTATGAAGAAAAGGCGCAGACCTTGCGCAATCCCTTGTATCGGTTTTCCGGTCGCTATCGTCACTTTTCGGCGTATGAACGCGCGGTGTTTTCGCCCGGGAGCCGCACCGAAATCCTGATGATTTCGCAGTTGCAGCAGCCGTTTTTCGAGAAGCACTATGCCACGCCGGCAGAGCGCTTCCATTTGTTGCCGCC
>CAZZDF010000307.1:0-2749 GCA_964652915.1 uncultured Propionivibrio sp.
GTCGAAGTCGGTGTCGGCGCCAATTGGGACGAAGCGCACTAAATACTACAAACACATGAAATCATTGATTCTTTTGTTACTTGTTTGCATGGCGATGGCCATCCGGCCGACCATGGCGAACCCGACGACCGATAGCGCGACACTCCCGATCGAGACCACCGAACCCAAGCCGATACTCGATCAAGCGCCGGTGAGCGCCCCTGACCCGGAACCCGACAGCCGGCAAATGGAAAAGGATTTGCAACAACTACCGTGGAAACAGGCTCGCGCGATCATCGAGTCCGTCCCGAAACTCAAGGCCAGTGTCGACGCCTACGGCCCGCTCGGCTGGCAGTTCGTCGAAGCCAACTACCAGCACTACCGCTGGAAAAAGAATATCGACAAGCTCGATGCGACGAAAAAACGGGACCTGGCAGAATTGATCCGCAAAGCGCAAAACGCGCACTAATCCTCGGAACAGGACACCTCTTTTTCCATTCCTCTAGCCCAACACATTCCCTCGGAACGCCGCCCCGGATGCGGGGTGCCGACACGGTCGATATGCGCGACGACCGTTTGCCAGGCCCGCACACCCTGGCGATCGAGTTCCAGACGCAATAACCAGCCGGTATTGGTCTCCGGCGTATCAAACCCGTCGAAAATGAAATTCCCCAAGCTGTAGATGATCGGCTTGCCCTGATAGTGCTCAATATCCTGCGTCACATGCGGATGTCCGCCAATCACAGCATCCGCTCCCGCATCGATCATCAGGCGTGCCAACTGTCGCTGCCGTGAATTGCCTTGGCGCTCAAACTCCCAGCCCCAATGCATCACCGGAATCACCAGATCGGCCTGGTAACGACTGCGCGCGTTGGCGATGTCGAAACGCACCTGCTCATCTTCGCTCCAGGCAACACCGGGTTTGTCATGGGCGGCCTCAAAACTCCGCGGGGCAAACTCGTTGAAACCAAGGAAGGCCATCCGCAAGCCCTTGCGTTCGATGATCAGCGGCTTATGAGCGCGCTCCAGATCGGCACCGCCACCAAAATAGGGAATCTGATGCTGCTCGAGTAAGGCCAGCATTTCACCAAACGCTGCCGGGCCAAAATCACCGGAGTGATTGTTGGCCAAAGTGACCGCATCGATGTGCCGCTTGAGCACATTCAAAGTGCTCGGATGCGCCCGGAAGGAATAATACTTCCCCGCATCGGCCGCCCCGCCCGTCGCCACAACGCATTCCAGATTGCCGATGCGCACATCGGCCGCTTTGAAAAAGGCGGCAAACGGGGCAAAGGGATCATCCCCGGCAGCAATCTGTCTGCCCGGCGTTTCGGCCAGCATGATGTCCCCCACCACAACCAGCGAAACGACCGACTCATCCGGCCTGCTTTCGGCAGCCACCACAGGGAAAGCCAATAAATACAGGAGTGCAAAAACCGCCAAGCCAGCTTTACCGGTCATCGCGCCACCTCGACAAGCACGCAGGCGTATTGAAGCTCACGCTCCAACCCCGGAGAGTACACATGGTTTTGTCCGGTCAGCGCCCCCGGAGCAGGGTTTGAAGCCGAACTCGCACGCGCAACCGGCGCCAGATGTTTGGCCTGATGCAACAACACGGACTGCCGCTCTGCTTCGTAATAGCTGTAAAGCGATACGTAGTCGACACGCCGTTCATCGCCGATAACAACCGCCTTGAAACGGAACCGCCCGTCGATATCCACCGCTTCGACCCGGTAGGGATCGGCCACCGGGGCAAACTCCAGAACTCGCGTCGCCCCGGCATAGGTCACCTGACAACGCAAAAGCGGAGAAGCAGACACTACCGCTGGCAACAAGAGAAATAGAAGCAACGCCCGGAACAACACCCCGCGCAGCACCGGAAAAGCCTGCGAGCGGCAACAAATCATCATTGCAAAACCGTCCATCCGAAAAAATTGAGAGCGAAGGCTAGCACAGTCACACCGCCCCAACCTATCAGAGCACAGATGCAAGCGGCTTTTCTTTGCCGCGCGCGCACCACGCAAGGCCGGCGCTGGTAATATGCAAAGATCAAGCAATGTAATGAGAAAAGGAGATAACGATGGCCAAGAAAGAAGTACTCGTCGTCTGCGGAGACAACGTTGTCCGGGTTTCCGAAGCAGCCTGGATCTCGGTGATGGACGCCGCCGGAAAAAACCGCGAAGACTGGATGGAACAGGCAAGAACAAGCGGCAAACCAAAGAGCCAGGCGGTCGAAGCACTCGATGCGCTAGGCCGACTGACTGGAATCGTCTTCTGATTCCCAACACGGCTCCCGATTTGACGACAAGAGTCAATCAGGCACACCTCAATCGTTAGCCAGAGGGCAAGCCCATCAGGCGCCCCGTACAAACGATTACAAAATTCCAGTCAGTCCTGTTGCACGCAACAGCGTTATTAGGCATGCGATCTCACTTGGAGGCTCACATGCCCAAACTGCTTACTGCACTCATAGTGTCGATGTCCTTGATCACCAGCCCGGTCTACGCTGAGCACGGTCAAAGCCGCAACCGCGACCATCGCGATCACGGACACCATGAGCGTTACAAAAACGACAAGCACGACAAACACGATGACGACAACAGCTCGGCATGGGCCGGAATCGCGCTGATTGGCGCAATTGCCGGACTGGCGCTGCTGGCCGACCGGGACGAACCGACCTATGCCCAACCAAGCTACGGCGAGCCGGCATACCCGTCCTACACGCCACCACAACCGGCGTCCAACGTCTGGTATTACTGCCAGTCCAGCG